>DOYO01000032.1:6071-10413 GCA_003518475.1 Acholeplasmataceae bacterium | reverse complement strand
AGTATCTGCATTGATTTTAACTTCATTTCCCTGATAGCTATATGTCACTTCATGATCATTAACTGCCTTGACTTCAGCATCAGCGAATATTTCAATGCCATCACGCTTTAAAATCTTAGCATAGGCTGCTCTCACATCATCATCCATCATCGGTAATATGCCATCAAGCTTTTCAATGATGGTCACTTTAGATCCTAAGGATGAGAATATAGTCGCGAACTCAACACCGATGACGCCACCGCCGATAATGACCAAATTCTTAGGTGCATCCTTGATTTGAAGAAGCTCTCTTGATGTGACAGCAATCTTCTTTTCATATGCATCTTTCAAACCAGGAATCGGTGGGACGATTGGAGAAGCTCCGGTAGCAAGGATCAGATTTTTCGTTTCTAAAACTTCGCCGTTCACTTCAACCTGTTTCGCGCTTAAAACTTTCCCATATCCTGAAAAGACTTCAACACCATTTTTCTTCAATAAACCGGCAACTCCGGTCGTTAATTTCTTAACAACCAAATCTTTTCTCTTCAGCATGAGCGACCAGTCAAAAGATATAGCTCCATCAATCATCACGCCGTAATCTAAGGCATGCTTGACGGTTTTATAGACCTTCGCATTTTTTAAAAGTGTCTTCGTTGGGATGCATCCATGATTCAAACAGATTCCTCCAACAACTTCCTTCTCAATCAGTGCAACCTTCGCGCCTAGCTGTGCTGCCTTAATTGCTGCAACATAACCGCCTGGTCCGCCGCCTAAAACGATGATATCATATGTCTTCATCAAAATCACCTCAACTTAATAGTAACATCATTGGGTCATTTAATAAAGCCTTAATCGTTGATAAAAATCTTCCAGCATCTGCGCCATCGATCACGCGGTGATCGACTGCTAAGGAAAGAGGCAGTACATAAGCAATCTTGATTTCACCATTCATCACGACTGGTTTCTGTGAAATCTTACCGATTCCAAGTATTCCCACTTCAGGATGATTGATGATCGGAGTGCCATAAGCAACATCTGCAGCACCGAAATTGGTAATCGAAAATGTCGTGTTTTGAAGTTGTGAAAGTTGAACCTTTCTTGCGATGGTATCATCAGCAACCTGTCTGATTTCCTTAGCAAGCTCTAAAATGCTCTTCTGATCTGCATTCTTGATATTTGGAACAATGAGTCCATCAGGTGTATCGACAGCCATGCCTAAATTAATGTATTTTTTTACAATCATCCGATCATTTTCCTGATCGAAGCTTGCATTAAACATTGGATACTTCTTTAATGCCAAGACTGCAGCTTTCATGATGAACGCCATGTATGTCAACTTGATATCTTGTGCTGCTGCCTGTGTCTTGACTTGATCTCTTAAAACAACCAGCTTATCAACAATTACTTCATCCATTAAGACAGTATGAGGAATAATCTGTTTTGCTAATGTCATGCTTCTGACAATCGCTTTTCTGAGCTTGGTGATTGGAACATATTCCACATCACCAGTCGCAGTCACAGTAACCTTTGGAGCCTGAACTTGAACTTGTGGCGCTGGTGTGCTTTGATTTACAGGAGTCTGTGAACTTGGGCTTGATGATGCCATCTTCTGGATATCTTCCTTCATCACTCTTCCGTTTTCTCCGCTACCCTTGACCTTAAGTATATCAACACCTAGATCCTTTGCAAGTTGTCTTGCTACAGGTGTAGCAAGCACTTTGGATGCTGTTTCAATTGTCTTTGTCTCATTCTCATTGCTTGATGCCATAACTGTTTCCGAAACTTCAATTTCACCGATGACTCCAGGAGCTGACTTGCTTTCAGAAATAGGAGATTTCTTTTCTTCTTTTACTTCAACTTTTGGAGCATCTCCGCCGTCATTGATAACGACTACAGTTTCTCCAACATGAATCGTTTCACCGACTTGAGCGCCTATTTTAGTGATGATGCCATCAACAGGAGATGGAAGTTCAGCGTTTACTTTATCTGTTTCTACAACAACAAGCGTTTCGCCTTCTTTGACTTTATCTCCAAGCTTGAAAAACCATTTCAAAATCTTACCTTCGTGAATACCTTCACCGATATCGGCAAATTTAAAATCATACATGATAGTTCCTCCTTTAGAATTTGACTACTTTTTTAATTTCCGCAGCAATACGTTCTGGCGAAATAAAGTGATAGTGTTCGCCCTTCGCTAGAGGAACTGTGATGTCAAATCCTGTAACTCTTGCTGGTGCAGCTTCTAAATATAGGAATGCTTTTTCATTCACTAAGGAAATTAGCTCTGCTCCAGGTCCATATGTTTTGACTGCTTCTTGAACAACTAGGAAGCGTCCTGTTTTCTTAACGGAATTGATGATTGTGTCTTCATCAATCGGATTGATGGTTCTTAAATCGATCAATTCAACACTGATATTTTCATTTTCGATTAATTTGATTGCCTTTTCGACTTCTCTGACAAATGCACCCCATGCAACGATCGTGATGTCAGTTCCTTCTTTGACAACCTTAGCTTTTCCAATCGGAATACGGTATAGTTCTTCTGGAACTTCCTGCTTTCCAGAACGGTAAATACGCTTAGGTTCCATGAAAATCACTGGATCCGGATCCTCAATCGCTGAGACCAATAAACCTTTCGCGTCATATGGAGTCGAAGGAATAACAACCTTGAGTCCTGGGATATGACCTAAAAGTGTTTCAATGCTTTCGGAGTGATGCTCTAATGCTCTGATGCCTCCGCCTACTGGGAATCTCACAACAATCGGCAAGCCATGACGTCCCCTTGAACGGTTTCTGTATCTTGCCATATGTGTAACAATTTCTGTATACCCTGGGAACACAAATCCATCAAATTGAATTTCTGCAATTGGAATCAATCCGTTGATTGCCATGCCAATTGCACTACCAGTGATGGCAGCTTCTGCGATAGGGGTATCGAAAACGCGGTCAACGCCATATTTCTTTTGCAATCCTGCAGTCACTCTGAACACACCGCCTTCGAATCCGGTATCTTCTCCGTAAACGACGATGCGTGGATCTTCAGCCATTTTCTGATCTAATGCTTGATTGATTGCTTCTAATAATGTGATTACAGCCATGTTATTTGCCTCCCTCTTCAAGATATTTCTTATATTCTGCCAGCTGCTCTAGGAGCTGTGGTGTCATTTCTTTATAGGTGTACTTAAAGATATCTTCTAATACTGCCAATCCAGTCGCTTCAACCTTCTTGAAGGTTTCTCCAACATAATGATTGTTTTCTTCATCTAGCTTGACATCCTCTTCTTCGCTCCAGAAACCTTTATCAATCAAGTATTTCTTGAAACGAATCATTGGATCTTTTAATTCCCATTCCTTGACTTCTTCATCCTTGCGGTAAATCGTTGGATCATCAGATGTCGTATGGGCACCAAGTCTGTAAGTTACTGCTTCAATCAAGACAGGACCTTTACCAGATCTTGCATGTTCTGCTGCTTCTTTAGTTGCAACATACATAGCCAAGATGTCATTACCATCGACTTGAATACCAGGTATGCCGAAAGCGACTGCCTTTTGGGCAAGTGTTTCCGCTTTCGTTGCTTTTGATCTTGGGGTAGAAATCGCCCATTGGTTATTTTGAATGACAACAACAAGTGGAGCATCAAATGCAGCTGCAAAGTTCAATCCTTCATAGAATTCACCATGAGATGTTCCACCATCACCGATGGTAGCAACAGCAACTTCATTCTTCTTTAAGATTTTGGATGCGTAAGCGATTCCTGCAGCATGGTTGACCTGAGATCCGATGATGACGTTGACCGGTAAAACACGGACATCTTCATCGAAATGGTTTCCCCATTCGTTACCAAACCAATATAAATAAATCTGTTCTAACTTTACGCCTTTATAAAGCATCGCATTCAGTTCTCTAAATGCTGGAACCAGCCAATCCTGTTTTTCAAGGGCTGCCATCGCACCAACCTGCGCAGCTTCCTGGCCACGGTTAGGCGGATACGTGAGCATTCTTCCCTGACGTTGATATTGTAATGCCTTGATGTCTGCGACGCGACCTAAAGCCATTGTTTTATACATTTTGAGCAGCTCTTCCTTGGATAATTTCGGATCTAGTTCGGGGGTAACGATATTGCCCTTCCAGTCCAAAATAGATAGCTGTTTTTTCTTAAGCGGATCATAGTTTTTAAATAACATGATTAATTCCTCCCTTAGCTTTTGCACTATTATTATACTTGACGGCGTCTCTTTATTCAAAAGCTTTGCTTACAGGGGAAGCGTTATCATGATTATAAAAATTATTTAATACATTGATGCCTTCATAAAGCCATCATTAGAATTATATAGAATAGTTATAGATATAAAAGATTGTGTG
>DOYO01000032.1:2703-6035 GCA_003518475.1 Acholeplasmataceae bacterium | reverse complement strand
GCAACTAAATTGTTCAGCTTCTGGAATTGATCGAATGCCCAAAGTAAATCCTTATATTGCATTCCGCCTGGTTCAGGAGTGCCTGTACCCGGGAATACGCCTGGATCAAGAACGTCTAAATCAATGGTGATATAAACTGGAACGTTTTTCAACTTTTCAACAATTTTATCTAGTCCTTCAAAGTCGAACTTGCGCTGATGAATATGTCCTGCTTGAGGGGAAGCCCAATCAAATTCTGGTTTTTCACCGCTTCTGATACCAAATTGGAAAATTTTCCCATCACCCGTGAATTGATGAACATGTCTCATGAATGTCGCATGTGATAATTTTCTTCCAAAGAAGGATTCTCTTAAATCGGTGTGAGCGTCTAAATGGATGATATGCAGATTAGGGTACTTTTCAAATACTGCTTTGATGACTGGATAGCTTGCAAGATGTTCCCCACCGACCATCATTGGAACTTTCCCGTCCTTTAAAATCTGTTTTGTTGCTTTATAGATGATATCGATTTGTTTATCGACATCGCCAAATGGAAGATCAAGATCTCCAATGTCCGCTGTTTTGAATTCATTTAAATCTCTTTCTCTATAGGGAGAATACCATTCAACGCCAAATGAATCCACTCGGATTGCATTGCCTGCAAATCTGGTGCCTGGTCTGAATGATGTCGTATTGTCCATAGGAATGCTATAGATGACTACATCAGCGTCCTTATATGTGCTCTTGCAGCTTTGAAACGATAAATCAACCTTATTCATCTTCATAAATTACACTCCATTTTTCCCAATATTCTTTATCGATAATCTTTATGTATCCGCCTTCTGTATCACTTAAGATGACAGAACCGCTCTTCTGATAAAAGTCTAAATCATCTAAAATATCCTGGCTGATGATTTCGCCTGGAATGACAATCGGAATTCCTGGGGGATAAATCATCACAGATTCAGCTGCAATTTCATCAACTGCTTGATTGAGTGGAACATATTTCTTTGGTGCGTGATATGCTTCTCTCGGTCTTGTATAAGCTTCGGGATAACTATATTTAATCTTAGGTAGCAATGGTTTCAGTTTCATCGGCTTGTATTTCTTCGAAATGACAACCAACGCTTCAACTAAAGCATCCAAATCTGTTTGTCTGGTACCGATGGATAACACAGCGAGAATCAAATGTGTTTCTGCGAGTTCCAGCTGGATATGATGCTCGTCAAAGAGTTCTTTATAGACATCAAATCCGGTGATGCCTAATCCTGATACCTTGACAATCAATTTGGTTTCATCGTAGTCAAATGACTGATTTTTAACGAAGTACGAACCATCAACAGCCCTTAATCCTGGTATTTTATTGATCTTCAATCTGGTCTGATGCGCCATTTCAATTAGTATAGGAAAGTGTGTTGGTCCATCAAAATACATTGCTTTTCTAGCAACATCAAGACTTGCCAGCAGTAAGCTTGAAGGTGATGTGCTTTGAATCATATTGATGGTGGATCTGAGTCTGATATGATCGACTCTGGATCCTTGTGTGATCAGAATTGAACTTTGAGTGAGTGAACCAACAGTTTTATGCAAAGAACATGAACTCATGTCTGCGCCTGCTTCCATGGAACTCATTGGTAAATGAGGAGAAAATGGGAAGTGGGAACCATGCGCTTCATCGACAATCACCATCATATCCCGCTCATGAGCAAACTCAACGATTTTTTTCAAATCACTGACGACTCCAAAATAAGTAGGATTAATCACAAATACAGCTTTCGCTTCTGGGTTATCTAAAATTGCTTGCTCAACCTCATGAAAATCGATATGATTTGCAATTCCCAATTCATGATCAATATATGGTTTGACGAACACAGGAACAGCTCCGCTCAAAATGAGCGCGTTAATTGCTGACTTATGTACGTTTCTCGGTAAAATGATTTTTTCTTTGGCACGACAAACCGCCATCACCATGGCTAAAATACCCATTGTCGTTCCACCAGTTAAGAAATATGCTTTTTCGGCGCCAAAAGCATCAGCCATCAAGTCAGCTGCTTCTTTGATGACACCAGTCGGTCTATTTAAGTTGTCAAGTCCTCTAGGTGCGTTCGCGTCCAATTTAAACATCATCGGACCCGTAATATCAATCAGATCGTTGGGTATTTGTCCAAGCTTGTGGCCAGGAACATCATGAGCGATCGTATGACTATTCGCGTATTCTAGAAGCTTCGTAAAAAAGGGTGTCAATCGATGATCCTTTTCCATTCATTACCCACCTTTCAAAATGCAAATCTATTTTAACACTTTTCACAACATTTTAATAATGATTTTAATTATTTTTTTGTAAATATTCAAGAAATGCCCCATATTACGGAAATATGGTTTATCATGGTATAATATAACAAAAAACGGAAGGGGTTTTATGATGTTTAACTTAATATTGTTCGCATCCGTTATGTGGAATTCCATCTTCACTGTTCTCATCGCCTTATTCATGGTGTTCATCTTTTATATTGAAACAAAATGGATTCAAAAAAGAGAGGGAACCATTAAAAAGGGATTAGTCATCATCATGTACATCATCTCATTCTTATTGCTGATTTTTGGATTATTCGGCATTTTGATTATCTGGAACTTTGATTTGCTCAGTTATGCGACAAGCATGATGGATCAATTCGCCATCTTTATAACTGACAGTATCGGCAAGCTGATCANNAGTACGCGAGCAGGAACCGTTCAACGCCGCAAGCAGACCATGACCAAAGTCATGTCCAGCATCGTTAGATACGTGGTCGGCATCCTCGCCTTCCTCGTCGTGCTATCGATTTGGGGCGTCAATGTCTTGCCAGCGCTTGCCGGTCTCGGCATTCTCGGTTTGGTTGTAGGTCTTGGTGCTCAAAAATTCATCAATGATCTCATCAGTGGATTCTTTATTGTCTTTGAACATCATTTTGATGTCGGCGACATCATCGAAGTCCAAGGATTCAAAGGCGCTGTGATCGATATCGGTTTAAAAACTACAAAAATCAAAAACTGGAAGGGTGAAGTCAAGATTCTATCCAATGGAGAAATCTCCAATCTCATCAATTATTCCAGAGACTTGTCCACCGCGATCGTAGACTTCGGTATCGCTTATAAAGAAGACATCCAAGAAACAATCGATCTCTTAACCAATGAGCTTCCTAAGATGAAAGCCCGCTACAAGGAAATNNGATGAACATGAAATCGAGATCCCATTCCCACAAATCGTCATGCATCAACCTAAATAACCTATAAATAGAAAAACCACCGACATACTGTTTGATTACAGTATCACGGTGGTTATTTTATTTAGTCTCTGTATCTTGAAAATAAAT
>DOYO01000032.1:0-2631 GCA_003518475.1 Acholeplasmataceae bacterium | reverse complement strand
TTGTCTATAATTCGTCTTCAATGTCTTATTGATGAAAAACATAACAACCTTGAAGTTATTTTGAATCCCAGTCAAGCTTTTTGATTCCTTATCCACATCATGCATTGTCTTTGGAAGATGGAAACATATTTCTATCTTTTCCTTCAATGGAATTTCAGTTCCCGCCTGCTCCAAATAATCTAGAAGTTCAGGTTCCAAATCCTTTCTTCTCAAAGGAGATGCATCCCATCCATTGAACAATTCAGAATAATCTTCCAAGGATACATTAATCACATATGCATTGGTTTCCGCGTTAAAATTATATATATTTTGAAATTCATTTTTTTTACTGCCTGGCATTGCCCTACCTCCGATAAAACCTAAAAAATCTAGCGACTTTTAGGTGTACAGTCGTCTGTACAGGATTTAGAGTATGAACAATTCGCACACATGCCTTCATCCTTTTTCTTAACCATCTGAAAAATAATCAAACTTACAATACCAACTACAGCCACTAAAATGACGATATCTGCCAAACTCATTATAACACCACCTCGATTAAACGGCCTATATTAAATACCATTACTGCTAAAACCCACGCAATTCCTGTTTGAAATAAAACCGCACCCCACATCCGTTTCGTAGTGCCGAGCTCTTGACGCATCGCGCCAATCGCTCCGAAACATGGTGCGCTGAACAAATTGAATACCATGAAGGCATAAGCTGCAGGCGCGGTGAAAAAGCTGAATGCTGTGCTTCCAAAAATCAAGAGTCCATCGGATGTCGTATCCGAATATCCAGCAATGATCGCCATGGACGCGACAACCTGTTCTTTGGCAACCAATCCTTGAATCGCGGAGACGGTAGCACCCCAGCTCCATTCTCCAATCATTGGATAAAATAGCCAGGCAAAGACATTTCCTAGACTTGCAAGGATACTTTGGTCAGGGTTGACTCCATATTCAAACGTCCAAGAAAAACTGATTAAAAGCCAAATGGCGATAGATGCCAAGAGGATGACAGAACCTGCACGCTTGACGAATGAAACAACCTTATCCCATACATCAAGAAGGATGAACTTCATACTTGGTAGTTTATATTCAGGCAATTCTAGAATGAAGGTTGATGTCTTTCCTTTGAATAAAACTTTTTTCATGACATATGCGGAAATCAAGATCACCGCGATCGCCATGAAGTATAAGGATGCGCTTGCTAGTCCTGAATTATCTTTAAAGAAATATCCAGCGAATAAAGTGATGATTGGCAGTTTAGCGCTGCATGGTATGAACGGGGTTAGCATGATGGTCATTTTCTTTTCGGTTTCATCATTGATGGTGCGTGCCGAAAGAATTGCAGGCACGCTGCATCCGCTTCCGATGATGAATGGAATCAGCGATTTACCTGATAATCCAACCTTTTGAAAAATCCGATCTAAGAAAAATGCGATTCTAGCCATATATCCCGTGGTTTCCAAAAAGGATATCAAAAGAAATAAAATAACCAATTGAGGAAGAAAATTCATGATGGCCCCAACACCGGCAATCATGCCATCGACAACCAGACTGGTTGACCAGGGAGATGCTCCAACTGAAAGTAACGCATCTTCCGCCCAATTGCTAAACAAGGATACATAACGGTCTACAAAATCAACGGTTGCTCCACCGAAAGGTCCTGCAGCCAGATAATAAACCGTGAACATGATCACTATAAAAATGGGTATCGCAAGTATTCGATTTAAAAAGATATTGTCTAAACGGTCAGTCCAAGTCATTTGGTCTTTCTTAGCTGTTACGGCCTCATCTCTGACGTATTCTATGTAGCGGTATCTTTCATCAGCGATGACTTGTTCCATATCACGCAAGTATTCTTTGGAAAGCGTTTGGATGGTATGAAGCGTTTCATCAGTTTGATATTTGATAAAGACTGGGTCTTGCTCAATCAATTTAATCGCTAAAAATCTTGGGTGCTTTGAATCTATTATGCTGATTAAGCTTCTAATTCCGTCTTCTAGGTCATGATCATAAATATGATGATAGTTATTCTTCCTGTATTCACCCTGTTTGATGGTTTGAATCAAATTGAAAACATTTGTTTTTTTTGCTGCAGATATCGATAAAATCGTTGTATCCAATCTTTCTTCCAAAGTCTTCAAGTCAATCTTGATTCCGCGCTTATCCGCGATATCGCTCATGTTTAAAGCGATGACTACCGGTATACCGAGTTCTAATAGCTGAGTTGTTAAATATAAACTTCTTTCCATGGATGTTGAATCGATGATATTTAGAATTAAATCAATCTTTTCTTCAAACAGGAATTTTCTGGAAATTTCTTCTTCGATGCTGTAAGGACTTAAAGAATATATTCCTGGAAGATCAATCAATTCTACGTTCGTACTTCGAATCATGCCGACTTTCCGTTCAATGGTGACACCAGGCCAGTTGCCAACCTTTTGATTGGATCCTGTGAGCAGATTGAACAACGTCGTTTTTCCTGAATTTTGATTTCCAACGAGTGCGACTCTCATGAGATCACCTCGACATCAATCGTGCTTAAATCTATTTTTCTGATACATAGCTCATAACCTCTGAGCTCTATATCGATCGGATCTCCAAGCGGAGCTATTTTTTTGATCTTGATCTGAACACCTTCAGT
>DOYO01000141.1:862-3230 GCA_003518475.1 Acholeplasmataceae bacterium | reverse complement strand
TTTGAATTTATGGGGTTCCCATTCCAACAAGTCATTTACTCAAACATGGTTGATGAGCTTACCGATACACTGGATGCATCAACAAAATCTTTAACCATCAATTCTTTATATTCCACGCAAAGACATCACTCTGAAGATATTGATTTCATCCAATTTGAGATTACTGAGTATGGTTTATACAGATTTTATACAAATGGTCTATATAAAAAACTGGACAACAAGCTCTATGATGCATCTGGAACTTACCTTGATACAGGTAATGATTTCATCCTTGATCCAGGAATTTATTATTTAAAACTAGATACAGATAGAACTGAGTACAATTACTCCATCAGGTATCAACAGCTTTATGACGACAACTTTGAATCTACGGAAATACTGCTGGATGAAGGTGTGCAAAATTTGACCTTGCGTTTTGACTATGAGGGCGATAAAGAATCTGTTTTGTTCACTTTAGCTGCTGAGTCCATGGTGACTGTCTGGAGCAACACCTATTTTTCATCCGATTACTATATCGGTAATGCGAATAAAACCATTTATAACGCAGCAAGCGATTATCTATTGCTGGGACCAGCGGAGACGTTCATGCTTCCAGCAGGAACATATTTCTTGGGTTTCCATCGAGAAATCAACGCATCCGTGCAAGTCACCATTAATTTTGAAATCGAATATGTTGAAAATGATTTGTCTGGAAGTTTAGTGTTGGAAGATGAGAACTATGGAACGCTTGTTGTAGGCGATCAAACACTGACCTTCGATGGACCTTGGGATCGGGATATTTATGTATTCACAACCCCAGATGCTGTTGAGCTGTTATTTGCNNTCATTCGATTTGTCTATTGGTACCCATTATTTCATGTTTTCTTACCTGAACGACGATACGCCTTATCAGGCAAGCATCCATGTGACCTTGCTGCAGGATTTAAGTAATGAGGATAACCCGATACCGATTAACATCGGTGATACTTTCGATGTTATCATTGAAAAAGATGGTGATGAAGATTTTTATACGTTCTCCATTCCTGAACTGACAACCCTTGAATTATCCATGCTCAACGCGCATTCTTCTTCGATCATGATTTACGATGCTGAGGGTAAAGAAATGGTGCTTGCTTACTACGGTCATGTAATCTTCCAACTTCCTGCAGGTGATTATCTGATGGTGATTGGTGAAGACACATCTGAATTGGATAGAGTTGAAATCTATACCACCACTCTGAGAATTTATGAAACAATTGATCAAGATCCAAATCTATTTGGGCTTCCAGTTGAATATTACCGCCAGTTCAATGTTCCTTTTGCTACGCATGATATGATACTTGGAAATCTGGAGTATGAGGGGGATAAAGATTACATCCTCATCAATGTAACTGAAAGCGGAACTTATCTGCTCGGTTACTTTACGGATTACTGTTCATTCTATCTTGTCAATCAAGAAGGCGTAACGACAAGATGGGTAAGCAATGATCGCTTAGTACTTGAAGTGGGCATATATTATCTTATGGTAAATCATCGATCTAATTCAGTGACTGATGATTATCAATGGCTGATTATGAAGGTTAGTGAGGAATAAAAAGCGGTTAACTTCAATAAGTTATCTTCATCATTCTTTCACGAACACTCTATGTTCAACTGATTCACATGATTAAAAATATTAAAAAGGAAATTCTCGTGTACAAAAGTACACATGAACTTCCTTTTTTTATCGCGAATCTTAATGTATTCAGTTGCTAAATTCATTTTTTACCAGATTCAAAGCGGATTCAATCACGATATGCATATCGAAATATTTATATTCAGCTAGTCTTCCACCAAAAATGAATTGACGTTCCTGATCGGCTTTTTCCTTGTATTTTTTGTATATTTCGTTATTTCTTTCATCATTAATCGGATAATATGCATCCTTATCTACAGTCCATTGTTCTGGGTATTCCCTCGTGATGATGGTTTGACTCTGATGCCCGAATTCAAAATGCTTGTGCTCGATGATTCTCGTGAAAGGAATGTCTTTTTCTGTGTAATTCACGACTGCGTTTCCCTGATAATTTTCAATGGGTAAAGTCTCGTGTTCAAATCTTAAAGAACGATATTCCAGAATTCCAAATTCATAATTGTAAAACTTGTCAATCGGACCAGTATAGACTATTTTGTCAGCCAGTTGATTGTATGCTTTTTGATGTGTAAAATAATCTAAATTCAATCTGACTTCTATACCTTCAAGCATTTTTTCAATCATGCTTGTGTATCCGCCTTTTGGAATGCCTTGATAGGGATCATTAAAATAGTTGTTATCATAGGTGAACCTGACTGGAAGTCTTTTAATGATGAAGGGGGGTAAATCCTTGCAATCTCTTCCCCATTGTTTTTC
>DOYO01000141.1:0-820 GCA_003518475.1 Acholeplasmataceae bacterium | reverse complement strand
GGCAAATTATATATTTTACCTTTATAGTTGGCAATTGGTGCATTGATATAATGATTGAACTCTGCGAATTGATTCACATAATCCCAAATGTATTTATTTGAAGTGTGAAAAATATGTGCTCCATACCGGTGCACATGGATATCATGAATGTATTCAGTATAAATATTGCCACCGACATGATTTTTCTTGTCGATGACCAATACTTTCTTTCCTCTTCTTGTTGCTTCATATGCAAATACAGAACCAAATAGTCCAGCACCTACAATCAAGTAATCATATTTCATATGGTTCACCCTTCAACTTTGTTATCGATAAAAAAACAGATAGATGATTTATCTGTTTTCATTATATCCTAATTTTATCCAAGTTTAATTTTTTTAGCTAAGTACAGATAACTGTTCACCATGACAAAACTTTTGATCTTCCATGGTAAAAAGTGTACAAATCGATTCGTTGACTTATATTTAAGATAACGAAATAAAGCAATATCATTTTCCTTCACATACTTCCAAAGACTTTTTAAATCACTTCTGCGTTCTTCTGAATCATTGGCTACCGTAAACATCTGTGTGATGATCATCATTGAACTCATGCAGTGCTTCATATAGGATTTCAATCCCTTTGGCAACTTGTTGATCAATTCATATGAATATGCATCACGCATCAACATGAAAACACGGATTTGCTGATCGTATCTTGCTGTGATGTTTTTTAAAGTGACTGATTGATCTGGACGACCGATGAAATACCTGTAAAAAGGAATCTGCATATAATAAATGCTTTTCATAAATGGAAGTGGGATATATGCAAATAAATTATC
>DOYO01000079.1:4553-4990 GCA_003518475.1 Acholeplasmataceae bacterium | reverse complement strand
TCGAAAAACCGATAATTGACTTTCTTGCATTCTTCATACATCAATTGATTTTCTAAGATGAATACATTTATAATGTCAATCATTTGTTTATCACTTGTTTGTCTTGTCCAATCCTTTTCTCTAGCATATTTTTTGATATGCTCAAGCTTTTCTTCAGCTTTTATATGGGGATAACCGAAATATACAACCAAATGCTTTTCATCATCCACTATTTCTTTTAAATCCACAGGATAAATCTGATATAAATCGATAATATAGTGAATATCTTCATATTCTAGATGGGAAATGAATTCTTTCAGTAAAACAGATAACTTCTTGCTCATTGCTATATTGTCATCAAGATGTTTTATTCCAGTACATGGATAAAGTCTCTCCAGTGTAGAAACGATACTGTCAAAAGGGATATACGACATATTAAATTTCTTTGCTATACGTTT
>DOYO01000079.1:0-4502 GCA_003518475.1 Acholeplasmataceae bacterium | reverse complement strand
GATACTTTCCTTGGTTCCCATAAAGAATAACTGTTAACTGTTTTCCATCAATTTCATTTCCAATGTCACTTGGAAACTTTTGATGATCACCTAAATTGAGAACCAATGCGCTTCCTTTTCTTGCAAATACTTGAATATCGTTCAAACCAGTTTCCAGATGATGAAACTTTTTTCCTTCATATGTCTGATTTGACAAGATATGAACCCATTCTCCTTCTGGAAAATAGATATCTTGTTCATATTGATTTTCCTCAATGACTGGTGCTACCAATAGTTCACCAAACAAGTATTGCTGATGATGATCATAGACATGATGATCATCAGGATATTCAATCATCAAATGCTTCATCAATGTTTTTTTCAAAATGACTGCCTTGATGGATTCACTATATATATATGGAAGCATGTTCATTCTCATCCAATAGAATTGTTGGAAAACAGGCAATAAATCCTGACGATTATACTGATCCATCATATTCCATGGCGTGCGCTCATTATTCATAATCTTTGATGCTTCCAATAACGCAAACTGTCCTCCAACGGGTTCTGAATGTACCTGCATGATGGGTGTAAATAACGCAAACTCGGTACCACGCATATAAAGTTCCATACTCGGAATATCACCAGCAAATCCCCCAATGTCAAATCCCCAGAATGTTTGACCGCTCAAACTTGCATTGATGCCCGCTTGATAAACTGCCTTGAATTCCTTCCAGGTTGACTTTTGATCTCCAGCCCATTGTATACTATTAGATTGTTGACCGATATACCCTGCACGGGAAAACAATACACGATTTTTACCTGTGAATTCATGGTAAGATTCAATGTAATCCTTTGAATACTGGTTGACCATATCCTTGCCTGATAAACCAGATGAAAAAACGACATCATCAGAATAAACAGATTCTCCACCATCTGTTTTAAAACCATCGATACCTATGTCTAAAAGATATTGGCGTTTTTTGAACCACCAGTCTTTCATGGATTGATTGCTGAAATCAGGAATCATCGATCCTGGAAACCAACGACCTTTCGGTATTTTGTAAATGGAATGATCTATTTTTTTACAAGTTAGATTGTTTTGAATGACATAAAGCTGATCAAGTTCATGTTGCATATTTTTAGATTCATGAGGTTCAAGTTCCTTAATAACAGGGGTCTGCCACAAAATGATACGAATGCCTTTTTTATGAAGCATCTCAATCATATTTTTTGGATCATGCCACGGACTGTCACTCTTAAAAGAAAAATCAGAGTATTTTAGTCCATCTTGATGGGGGCTATATTGAGCTTGATTAAAAACATAAAAAGTAGCTTCATCGCTCCATTGTTCAATCACAATCGTTGTCAAAGGAAGTTTGTAGTGTTCACTATTTTTCATCATTTCTTCAATCAGTGATTGCTTGTTCCATCTGTGTGCTGACATCCACGGACCAAATGCCCATTTTGGAGGTAAGAGCGTCTCTCCTGTCAATTTCATGAAATCAGAAATCATTTCGTTTGGTTTTCCAGTCAAAATAATAATGATGACATCCTCTTCAAGGTTACTGAAATCAACATCGATATCTTTTTCAAGATTGAAATTGAAAACTCTTCTTGTTTGAATAAAGACTCCCATTCCTTCTTTGAGAAAGAAAAAAGGAAGTGGGAAATAAGTTTTTTCATTTTGATTACAAAACTGATCATGCACTTTATTTTCAATCAGCTGACCTTTTTGATTGATGGCATTATATTTTTCACCAAAACCAAAAACATGTTCGAATGTACCCGAAAGTTTCATCCTGTCTTGATGAATTTCAAGCTTGACATGATTCCATTCCAAATGATATTCTTTAATTTCAGATCTTTTCAGTCTTGCCTGAATCATGATTCTTCCTCCTTAAATTCTTAATTTCTCTTGAGTATGCTGCAGTTACAAATTCTGCATTCGCCCACATTAAAGGATTGATAAAAGGGGTTTGCTCATGCGTTGCTTGAATAGCTTCTGGAAGTAATCCATAATGATTGCGATGCGCAATCATCCATAGCATCAAGTGTTGATAATTTCCCATATCCCCAATCAGGAAAGCAACTTCTGCTGCAGCTGCTGTATTGAATATCCATGGTCCATGATGATACTCTTGTTCACTGTACCCAATGCCATAACTAAAAAAACTTGATATTGTTAGCAGATTTTTATAATTTTTTATATAGTTCTCAGTCAATGGATATCCTAAAGATACAGATAACAATTGTGGGGTGTCATATTTTTTAATGACTTCATCGTGATAATCAACATATCCATATGGATAATATTGTTCATCAAGGAAGGTTCTTTCAATGTGTGTTTGAATCTGTTCAGCCATCAATTTCCAATCTTCTGCATCTTTTTTTTGATCCAACTCTAGAGCAAGATCCGAAGCCCCGTATAATCCTCCTGCGATGAACATGTTGGTAGAAACGATGTATGCAGGCCCATAAACGCCTTCATTGACTCCACCTTCTGGACCGTATAAACCATTTTTTCGGGAGACATGGTTGAGCGCATGGATAATAGATTGATAATATGAATAGGGAACAATCATCTTTTTTGTCAATTGATAATAATCGGCAACGACTCGTGCAAAATAACCAACTGCATCAATTTGTGAAAACACATTATTGTTTGCACCTTCGTCAGGAAGCTGATTTGCGTTATAACGTTGGTAAAACTCTCCATTTTCCTTACGTTCACATTCTGATAAAAAACGAATGACGGATTCAAACTCATCATAAAATCCAGCATATAAAAATGCCCTTGCACCCATCAGTGCGTCCCTGACATAAAAACATACTTTGCCATTCGCAAAGTAATGGCCTGTTAGATCAGCAGGTAAAAATCCATGGAGCAAAGCTCCCTTGAGTGCAACTAGCATGGTATTGGATTCATCTTGATAATGAATTGCCTTATTTGCTTGATCAAGCCATTTCCGCCAATATGCTTTGATAGATTCCAGTTGATTCTCAAATTTAAATGTATCAATGAGATGGATAATTTCATCTTGACTTGTGGCAATTAAAATCACCCATTTGATTGTTGTTTTTTCTTTTGGCTCTAGTTCAATATATTGATTGATGGACATTGCNNAAAATGCTTATTTCCTAGTGTATAAATCAATGCATCTCTATAAGAAGTCACTGAGGCATGATGACCATTCTGTGTGATGACTAATGATGAAATTTGAAATTGTTCTCTACGTTCAGTTTTATTTTCAAGTTCAGTTTCAAAATATAAATGATGTTGTCCTGCACCAGCACGATCAATTTTGATAAAATCAGGATATTCAAAAACATCTACCATCACAGCATGATCTTCAACAAAAGACTTCTTAGATTGCAAACGATCTGGATGACCAATTTTAGGTTTGATACGATCCCCGAAATACGCTTTTTCTTGATGGGTGACAACCGTACATGCGGTATGGATTAAATCTTCCTTGAAATCTTGGATATATAGGTGTTGGACACCAATCGCTTTCTGATCGATAATGCATTCATTCAGTCCATATAAAGTGGTGAAATGACTTGAGCCTAGATATGTGAGTCCACGATACATTTATTTGATGCCACCTTCCTGAATACCTCGGATGAAATACTTTTGTGCAATTGCATAAATAATGAGAATTGGCAGCATCGATATCAATGAACCAGCCATTAGTGTATTGAATTCTGTTGCATATTGTGCATTCAGCTTACTTAATAACACGGGGAGTGTGATTTTATTTGGATCTGTGAGAATAATCAACGGCCAGAAATAATCATTCCAATAACTCATGAAATTGATAATGAATAAGGTCGTCATGGGAACAATGCTCATCGGAACAATAATCTTCCAGTAAACCTGGAACATATTTGCACCATCAATCACAGCAGCTTCGATATACTCATTCGAAATTTTCTTCATATATTGTCTGAGTAGAAAGATAGCGAACACATTAAAAATTGATGGGATAATCACACCAAAATATGAATTTGTCAACCCGAGTTTCATTAAAATAATAAAGATTGGAATGCCTGTGACTTGAAGAGGAACCATCATGCTTGCTAAAAACAAAACAAAGATCGTATTCTTAAACTTAAAATCAAATTTTGCGAAAACAAATGCAGCAAGACTTGATGAAATCAGTGTCAGTATCGTTGAACTTAAACTAACGATTACACTGTTGAACAATGATTTGATAAAAGGCAATTGAGTCAATACCTTTATATATGAATCAAAGGAAGCATGTTCGGGAATCCATTCAATTGGAATCGCCATTAATGCTCCAGCATTTTTCAAGGATGTTGAAATCATCCAGAAGAACGGAACAAGGCTGATGATTGTCACGATGAATAGGAAGAAAAAGACACTATAATTCGTTAATCTCTGATTGTTACTCATAGAACACCCACTTCTTCTGTAATTTCAACTGAATCAATGTGATGGTAACAATGATCACCAGTAAAATAATGGATAATGCGGTTGCATATCCCATATTGAAGTA
>DOYO01000145.1:235-11623 GCA_003518475.1 Acholeplasmataceae bacterium | reverse complement strand
TTTAGTGCATGCTCATACTCTTCTAAAATCAGGACGCCTGCGCCTTCAGCGATGACGAAACCGCTTCTTCTGCTATCAAAAGGAACAGAAGCTATTTCTGGATTATTCGAAAAGTTCAAAGCTTTCAAGCTTGCAAAACCGCCGACACCGATTTCATTGACGGGTGCTTCAGCACCGCCTGCAAACGCGATTTCAAGATATCCGTCTCTGATTTGACGGAATGCTTCTCCAATGGAGTTGGTTGCTGCAGAGCATGCAGTGACCTGTGGAGCGTTTGGACCATACGCCTGATACTTGATGCCAATCTTGGCTCCTATCAGGTTAATGATTGAATTTGGGATGAAGAATGGTGAAATGCGGTCAGGTCCTCTTAAGACGCTGGTCTTCACTTCTTCAAAGATCGTTCCTAAACCACCGATACCGCTGCCGATGAACGTTCCAAATCTTTTTCTATTGATCATAGCATCAGGCAAACCAGCTTGGGTATATGCTTCATGTGTCGCAACCAATGCTAAATTTGCGACTCTGTCATTTCTTCTAATTTCTTTTTTATCGATAAAATCTTCAAAGTTCAAGTTCTTGACTTCACCAGCGATTTTAACCTTCCATGTGGTTGTATCAAATGCAGTAATAAAATCAATGCCGTTTTTACCGGCAACTAGATTTTCAAAGGATTCATTCACTGTATTTCCAACTGGACTGACCAGTCCCATTCCTGTAACGACAACTCTTCTTTTCATATATCCACCTACATCACAATTCCGCCATCAACCTCTAGGGTGTGGCCGGTTATATAACTTGCTTCTTCACTTGCCAGAAATGCGACCGCATAGGCAACTTCCTTCGCATCACCAAAGCGTTTCAATGGGATTTGAGCCTTCCATTGATCAGCGATTTCCGGTGAAAGTTTCTTTGTCATTTCAGTTTCTATGAAACCGGGAGCGATTGCGTTCACGGTGACTGCTCTTGAAGCGAATTCACGCGCTAAAGATTTTGTCAATCCGATAACTCCTGCTTTTGCAGAACTGTAATTGGACTGTCCTGCGTTTCCCATAACACCTGAAACAGAAGAGATGTTGATAATTCTTCCGTATCCAGATTTCATCAATGGTTTGGCTGCATGCTTGCAGATGTTCCATACCCCTTTTAAGTTGGTATTGATGACGCGATCGAATTGGTCTTCACTCATTCTTAGAATCAATGCATCATCGGTGATACCTGCATTGTTTACAACGATGTTAATTGTCCCAAAATGCTGGATAGTTTCCAAAACAAGACGTTCAGCATCTTGAAACTTGCTGATGTCTGCTTGAACAGCAAATGCTTTACCCCCTGCTGCTTCAATTTCTAAAACGAGGGCTTGTGCCGCTTCCGCGCTTCTATTGTAGTTTAAAACAACAGACGCACCTCTTTTCGCAAGTTCCAAGGTTATGGAACGTCCGATTCCTGCTGCGCCTCCGGTAATTAGAGCGACTTTATTTGATAAATCCATATGTTGTTAACCATCCTTTCAGGAGTTCGAGATCTGTTGCCTTATTCAGGTTCGTAACCTCTAGATTGATATCTATTTTTTTGATCAGGCCGGATAATACCGTACCTGGTCCTATTTCAATAAAATGGGTGATGCCTGCTTCTTTCATGTTGTTGATGGTTTGCTCAAAGTAGACAGGTGACTGGATTTGTTTTCTCATCACATGATATAAATCATTTGAATCAAGCGGTTCTGCTGTCGTATTCAAGTAAATCGGAAAGATCGGTTCCTGATACGGAATCAATTTCACATAGTCATAAAGCTTATTTCCAGCATCCTTCATGAGGGGGGAGTGGAAAGCTCCGGAAACATTCAGTTCAACTGCTCTTTTCGCACCTTTTTGTTTAGAAAGCTCGATTGCTTTTTGAACTGCTTTTTCATTTCCGCTGATGACTGTTTGAACTGGAGAATTGTAGTTTGCGCATAAAACAAGACCTTCAGATGAAGCTTCTTCACAGATCTGTTCAACTTCTTTTGAGGATAACCCGAGGATTGCTGCCATTTTGCCTGGATACTCCAGAGTGCATGCCTGCATGAAGGATGAACGCTGATCAATCAACTTGATGATTTGTTGAAAATCAAATACTTCTGATGCATAAAAAGCGCTGTATTCACCCAAACTGAATCCTGCAACAGCTTGTACTTGAGCATTTAATGTCTTGAATGCTTCATAAGCGAAAATGGTTGATAATAGAATTAATGGCTGCGTATACCTGGTTTCGTTCAATCTTCCGTCAGAAGATGACAAAACAGCTCTGACATCATAGCCTAAAAGCTTGGATGCCAAAATTTCTTTTTCTTTAAGAATCGGGCTTGATTCAATAAAATCAAGACCCATTCCCGTGTATTGACTTCCCTGACCGGAAAAAACTAAACCTAACTTATTCATCTTTACATGACTTCCAATTGGTCTTTATATTGGTTGACACCATCAAAAAGAGATTCTAAAACAGCTTTGACTGTTCTGATTTCCTTGACTAATCCTGAAATTTGACCAGCCATGAATGAACCGGTATCCATGTTTCCATCAAATACCGCTCTTCTTAGTGATCCTAAAGTCAGTTTTTCCAGTTCCGCAAGCGGAACACCCTGATTGCTCATGGAAAGATATTCTACTGCCATCTTATTTTTAAGAACACGAACAGGAGCACCTGTTCCACGGCCTGTGACAACCGTATCCGTATCTCTCGCATCGATGACTTTTTTCTTATAATTTTCATGAATCGGACATTCTACTGTTGCAAGTAATACAGTGCCTACCTGAACGCCTTTCGCACCGAGTGCGAAAGCGGCGAGTACGCCTCTTTTGTCAGCGATGCCTCCGGCAGCGATGACAGGTATTTTTATAGCATCAACGATTTGAGGAATTAGAGCCATGGTGGTGAGTTCTCCGATATGACCCCCAGATTCAGTGCCTTCTGCAACGACTGCGTCTGCACCTGCACGTTCCATACGAATCGCGAGGGCAACGGACGGTACGACAGGAATCACGATGATTCCAGCTTTTTTCCATGATTCCATATAGATACCGGGACTGCCGGCACCTGTTGTTACAACCTTGACTTGTTCTTCAACAACGACTTTGGCGATTGCAGGGGCATGAGGACTCATCAACATGATGTTGACGCCAAAAGGCTTATCCGTCATTTCCTTGCACTTTCTGATTTCAGTTCTGACCCATTCAGCATCATAACCGCCAGCTCCGATCAACCCTAAACCACCGGCATTTGAAACAGCCGATGCGAGAACTGCTGTTGCGACGTTCGCCATTCCGCCTTGAATCAAAGGATATTTTGTATTAAAAAGCTCATTTACATTTTTCATTTTATTCCTCCTATAAATGCAGAATTGCACTTCCCCAAGTAAATCCTCCGCCAAAAGCTACCAAAAGAATAGTTTTATTCTTGGTAAATGTTTTATCATAATATTCTGAAATTGTAATTGGTATGCTTGCTGCTGAGGTATTGCCGTACTCTTTTAAGTTTATCATAAATTTATCCATCGGAATACCCATGGATTTAGCAACCGATTGGATAATGCGTTCATTTGCCTGATGCGGAATGATGACATCGATATCTTCAATCGTTAAGTTTGCATCCTTCAAGACCCGGTAAATCGCATCTTCCATGACTTCGATCGCGAACTGATAAACCTTTTTGCCGTCCATTTGAATCTTATTGACAACTGTCAGTGATCCAACATTATCCGGTCTTGCCGCATTGAAGAAATATGCTGCATCATCTTCAAATTCACTTGGTTCGATGATCATCGCGCCTGCGCCGTCTCCGAAGAGCACACAGGTGTTTCGATCTGTATAATCCACAACTTTAGTCAGTGTTTCGCCGCCTATGACGAGTGCTGATCTGAATCTTTTTGTCTGTAACATCGCTGCTGCTACCTCAAGCCCGTAAACGAAGCCTGTGCATGCCGCATTGATGTCAAAGCTCATGACCTCATGGGTAAGCCCTAATTTCGACTGGATGAAATTCGCAGTCGATGGAGTCATCTGGTCTCCGGTGATGGTGGCCATGATGATCAAATCAATTTTACTCTTATCGTAATTGACGCGGTCAATTGCGTTCTGCGCTGCTTTATACGCCATATCACTTGTGAGTTCGTCTACTGCTTTATGTCTGGTTTCGATGCCTGTTCTTGTGACAATCCATTCATTGGATGTTTCGACCATTTTTTCTAGGTCTGCGTTTGTTATTAAGGTAGGGGGAACATACATCCCGCTGGAAATCACCTTGACTTTAGGTTGATTTAGTTTCACTCTTTTCTCCTTGTTCGATAAACACACCCATCCGTCTATATTTTTGATATCTATGATCAAGCAATTTAGCTTCTGATAGTGCGCTTAGTTTTTTTAATACCTTCACCAATTCTTTTTTTAAAGATTGAATGCCAAAATCGGGATCAATATGCAATCCTTCATGTTCTTCGATAATGGTATCGATGACACCATATGTTTTCAAGTCCTGGGCAGTGAGCTTCATGATATTTGCTGCTACATCTGCTTTTGTACTGTCTTTATAAATGATGGATGCGAATCCTTCTGGTGAAAGTATGGCATAGATACTATTTTCAAACATGAAAATGTGATCTCCAACACCAATGGCAAGTGCTCCGCCCGATCCACCTTCGCTTAACACAACAACAAGAATCGGCGTTTTCAGCCCCATCATTGTTTTTAGGTTGTAAGCGATGGCTTGTGCCTGACCTCTTTCTTCAGCACCAATTCCAGGATAGGCACCTGGAGTGTCGATGATGCAAAGAATAGGTCTATGGAATTTTTCAGCTTGCTTCATCAGACGGATCGCCTTGCGGTAACCTTCTGGATGAGGCATGCCGAAATTATGTTTGATTTTTTCTTCTGTCGTGATGCCTTTTTCTTCTGCGATGATGGTAAATACAGTACCGTTCAAGGTTCCTAAACCGCAGGTGATGGCTTCATCATCGCCAAAAGCACGGTCTCCGTGCAATTCGATGAAATCAGGAAACAGTTCCTTGATCAGATGTTGTGATGTCGGTCTTTTGGGATGGCGGGCAAGTTTTACCTTTTCCCAGGCTGTGTTGATATCGCTCATGTCAAATCCCTCTTTCCCTGATGCAATTGAAGTAATTTATAAAGCGTCTTCCTCATATCCTTGCGGTGTACCACCAAGTCAACCTGACCGTGAGCAAGNNGATTTTTCGGCGATATTGATATCGCCTAAGGATGCGAAGCTGGCAGCAACCCCTCCGGTTGTCGGATTGGTCATGATGCTGATATAAAGCAAACCTTTTTGATCAAAATAATGAAGTGCGGCGCTTGTTTTCGCCATTTGCATAAGCGATAGGATGCCTTCTTGCATGCGTGCACCGCCAGAAGCTGAAAAGATGATTAACGGAAGCTTTTTAGATGTGGCATGCTCAATCAATCGTGTTACCTTTTCACCGACTGCGCTGCCCATGCTGCCCATCATGAACGTGGAATCTAAAATGCCGATGGCGCAGGGAATTCCGACGATTTGAGCGGTTCCGCTGAGGAAAGCTTCATTCAGTTTGGAAAGTTTTTTGCCTGATGCGAGCTTTTCTTCATAATCTTGCATCAATAGAGGATTGCTGGATGTGATTTGAGGGTTGATTTCTACGAAAGAACCTTGGTCTATCGTTAAAGAAAGTCTTTTCAGAGCACCCATTTTAAAATGAAATTCGCAGTAAGGACAAATCGAGTGATTGGCTTCCAGTGTCTTTTCATAGATTGCCGCGCCACATTGGTCGCATTTGATGAATAAGCCGTCAGGAATATCAATCGGTTCATAATTTGTGTTTTTCTTACGTACGTTTTTCTTGAAATCTTCTAGTTTTTCTTTTCTTGCACTGATGAAATCATTCACGTGACTCAGCCTCCACCAACGCTGTGAAGCGTGCGATAAAACCTGTGTCGTATTGCCCCTTGATGAAATCAGGGTTATGCATGATTAAATATTGGTATTCGATATTGGTTGAAATGCCTTCAATGACAAACTGCTCAAGCGCGACACGCATCTTCTTGATTGCTTCTCTTCTGGTTGGAGCGTGTACGATGAGTTTGGCAAGCATGGAATCATAATATGGCGGTACTTCATAACCAGGATAAATGTGGGTATCGATTCTGACCCCGATGCCTCCTGGAAATAAGATATTTGTTATTTTTCCCGGTGAGGGAGTAAATCCCTTCATCGCATTTTCAGCGTTGATCCGGCATTCAATCGCATGTCCATTGATTTTAAGATCTCTTTGTTTGAAAGAAAGTTCTTTTCCGTAAGCGACCTTGATTTGTTCCTTGACCAAGTCAACACCTGTCACTGCTTCCGTGATGGGGTGCTCAACCTGGATTCTCGTATTCATTTCGATGAAATAGAAATTTCCTTTCGAGTCAACCAAAAATTCGATGGTGCCAGCATTGACGTAATTGATCGCTTTTGCAAGCTTGATGGCTGCAGCCCCAATCTTCCTTCTTAATATATCATTTAAAACAGGAGATGGAGTTTCCTCAATCATCTTTTGATTTCTGCGCTGCATCGAGCAATCTCTTTCAAAAAGATGCACGACATTGCCCTTGGTATCCGCCATGATTTGTATTTCGATATGTCTTGGGGATTCAATGAATTTTTCAATGTATAACGCGCGATCGCCAAAACTGGTTTCTGCTTCTAAAGATGTACGTTCAAAAGCACTCAGGAATTCCTCATCCGAGCGTACGATGGAAATACCACGACCGCCGCCACCACTTGACGCTTTGATCATGACTGGATATCCAATCTTTTTAGCTAATTTTAAGCCCTCTTGGGCATTTTCTATAATTCCGTCGCTGCCTTCAACAATCGGGACGCCGTTTGATTTTGCAATTTCTCTGGCGGATGACTTATCCCCAATCATCTGAATGACCTTTGAATTGGGGCCGATGAACGTGATGTTGCATCGTTCAACCATTTCAACAAACTCGCTATTTTCAGCTAAAAAGCCATACCCTGGATGAATTGCATTGCATCCAGTGGAAATTGCTGCGCTTAACACATTGTTCATGTTCAAATAGCTTTCCTTGCTAGAATTGCCTCCGATGCAGATCGCTTCATCGGCAAGCTTGACATGCAAGCTGGATTCATCTGCTTTTGAATAGATAGCAACTGTTTCAATTCCAAGTTCTTTTGCGGCACGAATAATGCGAATCGCGATTTCACCGCGATTGGCAACCAGTATTTTATTTTTCATTCTCGTCACCAACGCGTATCAAGCTGTGATCAAAACCGACGACATCTCCATTATGGACGAATACTTCTTTAACCACACCTGAAAAAGGAGATGTGATTTCATTCATAATTTTCATTGCTTCGATGATGCATACGACTTGCCCTTTTTTGACATGCTGACCAACTTCGACAAATGGTTTTCCTGTTGGCGTCGAGGATGCATAAAAGGTTCCTACGAGTGGTGATTTAACGATAGTTTGATTGATCTGCTGCTTTGCTAATGCGGGGTTTTGATTGATGTGTGTAGTTTGGTTATCTTTCTTATCTTCCTTTACAATGATCGCTTCATTTTTATTTTTTGAAAGTCTCAACTTGAAGTTGTCCAATTCAAGCTCTAGTGTCATCAAGGTGGACGCTTCAAAATCCTTGATGATGCTTTGTATTTCTAGTATTGTCATAGTATCCATTTCACTTTTCATTTATTTTTTAAGAAACAATTCAAGCATCAAGATCTTATGTTAAAGATTACATATCCTTTGGATTTTTGTAATCATAAGCTCGAGATGTGCAAAACCTGATGATTAGATTAGTTCATGCTCTTAGTTAAAAAAACATCAACTTTTTTAATCACCCCATGTTGATGGAGCAACACTCCCTTCCTTTTGATTTCAAATGTTTTGAAATTCAAATTATATACCTGTGTTTATTCTATCACATATCACTATTTTGTCAACTCTTTTTGATATGTAAGCGGTTTTTACAAGATAAAAGAGCACTGAGTCTGTCAGTGCTCCACGGTTATACGATTTTATTGTCGAATGGTAGATGATTGATGTAATTTTCAATCGTGGATACCACGGAATTCATCAGCCTTTGATTGACATATGGGCTAGCGCTCGCATTGTGAGGCGTGATTAAAACCTGACGCATTGACCATAGCGGACAATCCTTTGGCAGTGGTTCTGGAACAGTGACATCGAGTCCTGCACCGCGAATCTGATGGTTGCTCAAGGCGTTGATCATCGCTTCTTGATCGATGACTTCACCTCTCGCGACATTGATGATAAGCGCTGTTTTTTTCATCTGAGAAAATGCGCGTGCTCCAATCATTTGATATGTTTCTTTGCTTAAAGGAATTGCAACGATGATATAATCGCTTTCCTTATAGATTGTTTCCAAACCATTTTGATCATGATAAATATGATCGAAATAGGGATTGTCTTCTTTCTTTCTCCGGTATCCCAATATCCTGGTGTCAAAGGACTTCATGCGCTTCGCGATTTCGGTTCCGATGGACCCGGTTCCGATAATACCAACTGTGGAATGGGCGATTTCATAAAGCACACGTTCATGTTTCCATAAACCGGTCTTCTTATTTTCAACATACGTTTCTAAATTTCGATTGAAATAAAGGATTTTAGCGAATACATCCTCAGCGATTTGAATGCTGAACACATCCTTCGCATTGGTCATCAAAATTCCTCTTGATTTGACATAATCAAGATCCACAGTGTTGAATCCTGCACTTAAAAGATGGATCCATCTGACATTGGGATATAAATCAAGATTTTCATAAGCGACAAACCCTGGATTGCAAATGACTGCATCCACATCATAAATGCCTGGATTGATTGTAAATTCAATGTCTTTGAATCGTTCAACCAAGGCATGGTAATTTTCAATTTTCAATGTTCCAATCTCTAAAAATATCTTCATGAGCACCTCTACAGTTTTTTATCGAAGGCAAGACGCTTTAAATCGCCCTTTGCTTGAACAAGCAGAATCCATCCGCAATATATATAATTAAAGGATTCAAAAAGACGAATTGCGTATTTATTCTTTTCATGCGTATCGATACGAATATATCCGATACCTGAGTCCTTGGCAAGCTGATCTGCAAAGATGAGCAACTCCCTAGAAACCATCGTTCCCAATCTATCCTTCTTAACAGCTAGCCTGTGAATGGTCAAATAAGGTAAATCGTAATGCCATTTCCCATCATAAATCACATCATAGGTATGCTCGATACCTGATTTGATGGCAATCATTCCGATAATCTCATGATGTTCTTCAGCAACAAAAAACTCATGTTGATCGATGTCTTTTTTGAAGGTTTCCAGTTTCGGATCGACATACTGCCACTGGTCTATTTCTCTTGTTTTTAGGAGTTCAGTCGTTTCCAACCTCAACTGCCAGATTTGATCTAAATCTTGATGGGTCGCTGGTCTGATTCTCATGTTATTCCTCAATTAAGATGATGCTTAAAGGGAGTGCTTCGACACCCTTGATTTTTATAGGGAGCGCGTACATCATGTAGATGCCTTGCTGAATATCTTTTAATCTCAGTCCTTCNNAGTTTGTGCGTTGGATGACCTTCCTGGTCTCTTTCAACGCCTAACCCATCAACACCTACACCTTTAATGTTTTGATTAGCAAGAAAACTGGCTGCGCTTTCTCCTAGATAAACAAATTTGTTATTGAACGTGTCTTCAAAGCTGTTTCTTGTCTTGAATAAGACGAAATCATTGGTTTTGATATTGAAATCCTTGATATCGTCTTCTTGAATACTGTCAGATAAATGAGATAAGTCATAAACTTTGACGACTGTAATCAATTTATTCAAATCAAGTTGATCAGAATTTTGACCATCCTTGATCATATGCAAGGGGAAATCCATGTGAGTTCCAGTATGTAGGTTCATGGTAAGTTTGGTTTCATATGCTGGAGCGTACTCAAAGTCAGAAACGACTTCTAAAATCGGCTTCTTTTCAGGTTTATCCTTCCAAACCATGACATCCTTGTGGATGGTCATTGAAACATCATATATCCTCATTTCATTTCCTCCTTAGTCTTTTCAAGTATCAGGTTTTGAAGTTCGGTATAATCCTTATAGATCACTGGCGCTTTCTGGTATTTTTTGATTTGATCAATGAAGTGCCAGGAGAGTTCGATTTCATCCCATCTGGTAAACAAGGATTTATGGCTTTCCGTGATATCCAGTAAAAGCTTTTCATAAGCCTCGGACATATTTCCGACTGCGTTGCATGCAATGCAGTATTCAAGCTCGACTGCCTGCACATTGTCTCTTAAACCAGGGACCTTGCTATTCAAGGTGAGCCCGACTCCATCTTCTGGAGCAATCTTGATATATAACTTATTTGTCGATAGAGGAAGATTCCATTTTCTTTGTTCGCTTGTTTCCTCAAACTCGATAATGATCAGAGATTCCTTCATATCAAGTTTCTTTCCCGACATCAAATAAAAGGGAACACCTTTAAATCTTGGTGTATTCACAAAAGCTTTTAAGAAAACAAAGGTTTCAGTCTTTGAATCAGCTGGGATGTTCTTCTCATTCAAATAACCGTCATACTGTGCAAAAATGAGTGAGTCATGATCAAAACTCAAGTGATTTAATACCTTCACCTTTTCATTTTTCACATCTTCACTAAAGTAAGTCATGGGAACTTCCATGGCGATTAAGGAAAGCATTTGCAGCAAATGGCTTTGAATCATGTCCTTCAGGGCACCAGAGTTGTCATAATAGCCTGCTCTCCCTAGTATTCCATCTGTTTCCTTGGCGATGATCTTAACGTTTTTGATAGAACGGTTATGCCAGATTTCTTCAAAAATACGGTTCGCAAAGCGGACCATCATGATATTTTGAATCATTTCTTTGCCCAAATAGTGATCAATACGATAAATCTGTTTTTCATCGAAGTAATTCCAAAGCATCTCATTGATTTCCTTAGCGCTCGCAAGATCATGACCGAAAGGTTTCTCAAAGATAATCGATTGGTTCAAATTCCCGATTGTCACCAGATTGGATAGATTGATATTTTTTGAAACAATTGGAAACAGTTCAGGACCGATGGCAAGATAAAAAAGTTCTTTAGCGTGTTCTGATTTTTCAGACTGAATCAATTCAGCCAAGCTCTTATATTCCTCTAAATTTGATATTTCAATTTTATGATAAACAACCAATTCCTTGAGTATTTTCAAGTTAAGCGGTTTAAATGCCGATTCATTCATGTAATTGAGATACGACTCTGTGGTATACTCTCTTCTGCCTAAAGCGATGATTCTAGTATGTTCTGAAATTTGTTTTTTCTTGAATAATGTCGCGATGGCAGGTAAAAGCTTTCT
>DOYO01000145.1:0-124 GCA_003518475.1 Acholeplasmataceae bacterium | reverse complement strand
AAAAACATTTGAGCGCTCCAAACGCCTATACCCTTGATTTTTATCAGCATATCAATGATTTCCTGATTGGATAAGTGATTCAAATCGGATAAATCAATGATCTTTTGAGCATGGCATTCTGCAA
>DOYO01000056.1 GCA_003518475.1 Acholeplasmataceae bacterium | reverse complement strand
AATTTATCTACTTTTCAAAGATCTCTTGGTGGAGCTTAGGAGGATCGAACTCCTGACCTCCTGCGTGCAAAGCAGGCGCTCTCCCAGCTGAGCTAAAGCCCCAGTAATATTAGATGGTGGGCCTAAATGGACTTGAACCATCGACCTCACGCTTATCAGGCGTGCGCTCTAAACCACCTGAGCTATAGGCCCATATTAAAACTAAAAGACATAAAGTCTTTCAAAACTGAATATGATGAGTGTGGAAATATGTTGAATGCGATTATGCATTCGCCTTTCTCCTTAGAAAGGAGGTGATCCATCCCCACGTTCCCGTAGGGATACCTTGTTACGACTTAACCCCAATCATTGATCCTACCTTAGACGGCTCCCTCCTTGCGGTTAGGCCACCGGCTTTGGGTATTATAAACTTTCGTGGTTTGACGGGCGGTGTGTACAAACCCCGAGAACGTATTCACCGCGACGTTCTGATTCGCGATTACTAGCGATTCCGACTTCATGAAGTCGAGTTGCAGACTTCAATCCGAACTGAGACTGCTTTTTTGGGTTTCGCTTCACATCACTGCTTCGCTGCCCTTTGTTTCAGCCATTGTATCACGTTTGTAGCCCAGGTCATAAGGGGCATGATGATTTGACGTCATCCCCACCTTCCTCCAGTTTATCACTGGCAGTCTCGCTAGAGTCCCCAACTTAATGATGGTAACTAGCAATAAGGGTTGCGCTCGTTGCGGGACTTAACCCAACATCTCACGACACGAGCTGACGACAACCATGCACCACCTGTCTCCATGATAACCTCCACTATATCTCTATAGCTTTGCATGGGATGTCAAGACCTGGTAAGGTTCTTCGCGTATCATCGAATTAAACAACATGATCCACCGCTTGTGCGGGGTCCCGTCAATTCCTTTGAGTTTCATACTTGCGTACGTACTACTCAGGCGGAGTACTTATTGCGTTAGCTACAGCACAGAGTTTCCCCTACACTTAGTACTCATCGTTTACGGCGTGGACTACCAGGGTATCTAATCCTGTTTGCTCCCCACGCTTTCGTGCCTCAGTGTCAGTTATAGCCCAGCAAGCCGCCTTCGCCACCGGTGTTCCTCCATATATTTACGCATTTTACCGCTACACATGGAATTCCACTTGCCTCTACTACACTCAAGTCGACTAGTTTCTTTAGCGTCACAGCGTTAAGCACTGCACTTATACCAAAGACTTAATCAACCACCTACGCACCCTTTACGCCCAATAATTCCGGATAACGCTTGCCCCCTATGTATTACCGCGGCTGCTGGCACATAGTTAGCCGGGGCTTATTCATCAAGTACCGTCAATCTAGCTTTTCCGCTAGCCATTCTTCCCTGATAAAAGAACTTTACATACCGAAGTACTTCGTCATTCACGCGGCGTTGCTCGGTCAGGGTTTCCCCCATTGCCGAAAATTCCCTACTGCTGCCTCCCGTAGGAGTTTGGGCCGTTTCTCAGTCCCAATGTGGCCGTTCAACCTCTCAGTCCGGCTACGCATCATCGTCTTGGTGAGCCTTCACCTCACCAACTAACTAATGCGCCGCAGGCCCCTCCTTAAGCATACCTATTGCTAGGTCTTTTAAAACATCAAAGATGCCTTCGATGTTCCTATCCAGTTTTAGCCAAAGTTTCCCTTGGTTATCCTCGTCTTAAGGGCAGGTTACCTACGTGTTACTCACCCGTTCGCCACTCACCACCGAAATGGTGCGTTCGACTTGCATGTATTAGGCNNGCCGCCAGCGTTCATCCTGAGCCAGGATCAAACTCTCCATAAATTTATGTTTTGTTTGTTAATAGCTCTTATTTTTTACTACTTTTTTTATCTTTCGATACACTCATCATCATTCAGTTTTCAAAGACCTTCTTGCTCACCGTTCTTGGCGTGCTTTTACATTCTATCATTATATAATAATGTTGTCAACAGTTTTCAGAATAATTGCTTATTTTGACTGCTGACTGAATGATTTATACACGTTTTTTTGGGTGACCTGTACTATTCTACAATATTAAAATTTATAAGTCAATACTTTTGTTCATAAAAAAATAAATTCCCAAAATCAAAAATTTGAGAACTTATCGAAGTGCAATTTATGGCTTCATTGTGTTGTCAAGTGCTTGATGTGAAATAATTGGAATATATTGAACAAGTGGCTTTTTGATACAGTCACTCTTTACTGACGTGTGTGAAAGAGGCTTTTGAAATTTGTATTTCTAGTAGTCCTTTTTCTCTTCTTCATTGTTTTGAATTCGAATGATCGCATTTTTACACAAAAAAGACTCTTTATAATATTCATAGTAATATACACATAATCCAACCATAAAAACCACATAAAAAAACGGTAGTACAGTGTTTGTTACAGACTGTTCATCAGTGTTGAAATCGTTATAATGGGCGATGATGGATGTTGCCAAAAATGCAATCCAATAGATGCTTGAAGCCATACTCAGCACGATACCCTTTACATTAAGTGTTGAATGGTCATTTTCTTTGTAAACAGTGACCAATAACACGATTGCAGCGATCATTAACCCTGTAATGAAAACAGACCAGAAAACAAATCCATCGATCAACATGAATTCCACTAAAAGAAACTTTAAGAACCCGAGCATCACGTAAGCTAAAGATAAATGTTTACGTGCCATATGCTGATTCGATGAAACGTAGAGTCCTACAAATCCAAAAATAATCCCGAGATCACCAAATCTTAAGTAAAGATTGATATAAACTTCTAAAAAATCTAACCCGCCGATATAGATTTGGATCAGACTAGAAACATTGAAGATGATATTTAGGGATGCGCTCACTAAAATGAGTGTGATCGAAAAACGCTTCAAGATGTATTCCCCCATTTACTACTTTTCTTACATTTTAGCATATTTCTAAAAAAAACATAAAAAAAAGGGATTTTTTATCCCTTTATTAGTCTAATTATGTCGTTATATGTCACAAAGACGAATAATCCAATCAAGATGAAGAACATAACGTTGTTGATTGTATTTTCAATCTTGCGATTCAATGGTTTTCTAGTGACTGCTTCAATTCCTAAAAATACGAGTCTTCCACCATCTAGTGCAGGTATTGGCATCAAGTTGAGCAACCCGATATTGATAGATAGAAAGCCGGTAAAACCTAAGATTGCGATGAACCCCTGACTTGCAGTGCTGCTCACCAATGTAAAGATTCCAACAGGACCGGATAAATCACCTAACCCTAAATCTTCTTTCGCATCAAATAGCAATCCAAGCGTGTTGAACACCTGCATCATATTGCTGTAAAATGTCTTGAATGGATATGCCAATGTATAGCCTAAATTGAACTCTGATGTTGGCGTTATTCCGATTTGAAACACAATTGCCTGATAGCCAAGTCTGCCTAATGCATCCTTGCTGATCAAGTTATATGTCGCTTCGTTGGAAACACCTTCTCGTTCATAGGTTACAGTAATTGTTCCACGTGTGTTTGTCTTGAAGAAAACAATGATATCATCCCAAGATGTTACCACCTGGTTGACTCCATCTATTTCAAGACTTGTGATCAAATCTCCGCTTTGTAATTCACCATCTGTTTCCGCTCTTCCAAATGCAGCACCAACAATTGGTTCATCATTGTAAATCGCCACAAATTGACCGTCTTCATCGTATTCCAGATTGGAAATGCCTGCCATTTGAATGATGACAGAAATAACGACATCGTCAACTTGATATGTTGTTCCAGCACGCTCATATGACATAGAAATGATACCTGTATTTAAGTTTTGCATCACTGCAGATAAATCGTACCAGGAATTGATTGTTTCTCCATTGATTTCTGTGAGAATATCTTCTGATTGCAACCCAGCGGTGACCGCTGGTGAATCAGGAGATACGCCAAGAATCTCAGAACTGTCCAAATTAGGTTGTTTAACAAAGAACCCGACAATNNACGATTGCCAGAATAAAGTTCATGAATGGACCTGCAAAGATGACAAGAAATCTCTGCCACAGGGTTTTCGATTCAAAGCTCTTCTCTGAAGGTGTAATCCACATTTCCTTTTTTTCAGTCAGACGGTAAACTGCATTTCTAACGACTGGATAGTTGGAAAGGGTTCCATTGATTTCGAGTTCAATAAAGAGCGGATCAAAATCCTTACCATATAAATCAAAAGACTTAACGATGCCAACAGCATCGCTTTTCAAATCAGAATTGAGATTAATCTGATAAATTTGGCCTTGTTCATTGATATTGATGCCAATCACCATATCAGTTTTGATTAATGCATCATTGACGCTTTCGCCAGCCATGGAAACATAACCGCCGATTGGAATCGCGCGAATGGAATATATTGTTTCTCCATTCCTTTTTTGATAAACAGCGGGTCCCATGCCAATCGAAAACTCATGACAAAGAATTCCAGCTCTTTTCGCAAAATAGAAATGACCCAGTTCATGGATTAAAATGATAACGCCCAGTACTAAAACAAAGATGATGAAATCGACAATAAACATAGCTTACCTCTTCTCATGAGCCAACTTGATGGCCTGTTGAATTTGACGATCTGTCTCAATGATCAGATCTAGTGATGGTTCCTTGATATTTTTAAATTGATGGACAGTATCAGAAACGATCGTTTCAATATCCAAAAATGAAATTTGATGATTTAAAAATAGTTTGACTGCTGCTTCATTGGAAGCATTCATCACTGTCGGTAACAAACCGCCTGCTTCACCCACTTGATAAGCAAGTTCCAGTAACGGAAACCTTTCTTTATCCATTGGTTCAAAGCTTAAATTGGTTAATTCCAAGTGTTGATGATATTCAGTTCTATTTGGATAAAACAATGCATAAGCGATTGGTATTCTCATATCGGAAACGCTTAAGCTCGCCTTGATGGTTCCATCTTTGAAATAAATCAAACCATGGACGACGCTTTCCTTATGCAAAATGGTCTCAATCTGATGGTAAGGAAGATGGAACAGATGATGCGCTTCAATAACTTCCAAGCCTTTGTTCATCATGGTTGCACTGTCTATAGTTATTTTAGCACCCATGCTCCAGTTTGGATGCTTGAGTGCATCTTCAACCTTGACTTCTTTGAGTTCGCTTCTTTTCTTATCTCTGAAAGAACCGCCGCTCGCGGTGATTACAAGCTTTTGAATATCTTCTTGATGTTCACCCTTCAGAACCTGCCAAAGCGCGCTATGCTCGCTATCTACGGGGTATAAATTGACTTTATATTCATACACCAGCTTGTTGATAATCTCTCCAGCCATAACAAGTGTTTCTTTGTTCGCGAGAGCGATATCCTTATAAAACTTAATAGCTTCTACCGTAGGCTTAAGGCCTGAAGATCCTGAAAGTGCATTTAAGAGCATGCCTTTTTTTGGATATTTTGCAAGTTGAATCAATCCTGCATCTCCAAAAGTAAATTGGATATCCGGATACTTTGATTGATAGTCCAAGATCTTTTGTTCAGTACGCAGACAAACCATTTCAGGATGAAATCTTGTTAAAATATCATGATTGATTTCATCATTGCTACCTAAGGAAATACCAACTAAATTGAATGTATCCATATGCTTTTCAATAACGTCAAGCGTTTGAAGACCAATCGAGCCCGCTGCTCCCAAGATATAAAGATTTTTCATAAGATGACCATTGCTGGGAATAGATTATAAATCAATAAGAACACTGAAGTTAAAAACATCGCTACAAAGAGCACGGAATCGAAACGGTCAAGCAATCCGCCATGTCCGGGTAAAATCGTACCGAAATCTTTGATTTCATAGGTTCTCTTCAATCTGGATGCAACTAAATCACCGATTTGAGCAAATATGGAAGATAGGAATGTCACAGGTACGATAATGAAGGATTGAGCCCAAATGGGAAGGCTTTCGCCCAAGCTGGAAAAATTATCCAAGAGCGTCATTTCACCAGTTCCATTAAGCATATCTCCAAGCCAAGTTCCCGGTGAAAAGAATGTTCCATAACCTAAAGCGAATATAGAGGCGAATACAGTCGCAAACAGTGTGCCCGCGATTGCACCCTCCCAAGTCTTTTTAGGAGATATATGAGGAGCTAACTTATGCTTGCCGTATTTCATTCCAAACAAATANNAAATCCTTGAATAATACAAGAAAACTCAATAAAACCAAGGTAATCAAAGGAATGGTAATGGATAACCATCCATTCGCATCTAAGGGATTATGTTCAGCGCTGCCTAAAACACCACCAACAGAAAAGAATGTAGCTAGTGTTAATAAAATGATTCCCATTCTAGGTAAAACTTGAAATTTTTTCTTTGTTTCATACATGCGGATCATCTCATATGCTGAAATGATGACAAATAAAGACATTAAAACCTGGAAGACTTCTAAAAAGATTTCAATGCTGATAACTGGGATGAGTATTGCTGCAAGCACAAGGCCTGTGATGATGCGATCTTTCATTTCAATCCTCCGAAGCGACGTTGTCTTTTCATATAGCTTTTCAACGCTTTTTTAAGTTCTTTTTCATTAAATGCCGGCCAATGGACCTTTGTAAAATAGAATTCAGCATAGGAAACCTGCCATAACAAGAAATTAGATAAGCGTTGCTCACCACTCGTTCGAATCAGCAAATCCACAGGTTCCTTAATCATCAAGTGCGCTTCGATATCTTCTTTTGTCACTGGTTTTTCCAATTGGTTGATTGCAGAAAGCAATTCATCATAGGATCCATAGTCAACAGCGACCGTCAATTCAAATCCAGAATTTTTTATCGTAGCTTTTTCAATATATTCCATAACTTCAAGCAATTCCTTGCTTAAACGGTCTCTTCTGCCTGCAAACGTGATTTTATAGTCGATTTCTTTGATGCGATCTTTATTCTCACTAAACATTTCTATCGGTTTGGTCATCAAGAAATTGACTTCCTCTTGAGGTCTTTTCCAGTTTTCTGTACTGAATGCATATACAGTCAGTTTTTGAATACCTAGCTTCTGAGCAACCTTGGCAACTCTAAAAAGATTTCTTCCCCCCTGTAGGTGTCCGAAAGATCTTGGTTGTCCGTATTTTTTTGCCCATCTGCCATTTCCATCTAGGATAATAGCAACATGTGAAGGAACTCTACTTTCATTCAATTTTATTCACCGTAGATAATTATACATGATTTAAATCATATTTCTTTCCATAATAGCATTTTAACATAAAATCACAAAAAAAGGCTTATCGCCTTTTCAAGTTTTTATGGATTATATTTTAAGTAATTCATCAGATTTGATTTTGATTTCTTCATCAATTCTCTTGATGAACCTATCTGTCAAATCCTGTACATCCTTAAGATATCCTTTTTCATCATCTTCACTGAGTTCAAGTCTCTTGATATGCTCATTGCCGTCTCTGCGCACATTACGCACACCGACCTTGCCATGTTCACCCATTCTTTCAATATCCTTGACCAATTCACGACGTCTTTGTTCATTCAACGCTGGTAAAATCAAACGGATGCCGATACCGTCATTCATTGGGTTTAACCCTAAGTCAGATGCCTGAATGCCATGTTCAATACCTTTTAAAACTGATTTGTCAAAAGGCTTGATATATAGCTGATTTCCTTCAACAACGCTTATTGCTGAAATTTGTTTAAGTTGTGTTTCTACACCATAGTAGTTCACTGAAATTTTGTCTAGAAGTGCTGGGTTCGCTCTTCCTGTCCGGACTGCTGCGAATTCTCTGCGTAGCACTTCAACAGTTTTAGTCATATGATCTTCAAGTTCCATTAAAATCAAATCTGCTTGTTCGCTCATAGTTTTTTTACTCCTCCCATTTCACCAATGTACCAATTTGTTCCTGCATGACCGCTCTCTTGATATTCCCATGAAGATTCATGTTGAACACCAAAATGTTAATCTTATTTTCTCGGCAAATCGATGCTGCTGTCTGATCCATCACCTGAAGGTTTTTTTCTAAAACCATCTGTTGGGTGACCGTATGATACATGACTGCATCGCTGTGCTTTCTTGGATCCATATCATAGACGCCTTCAACACCATTTTTAGCCATTAGGATAATATCGGCGTTTAATTCAGCGGCACGAAGTGCTGCTGCGGTATCTGTCGAAAAGAATGGTGAACCCGTACCACCAGAAAAGATCAAAACGCGACCCTTCTCAAAGTGTCTCATCGCTCTTCTTCTGATATAAGGCTCAGCAACTGCGCTGACCGGTAAAACAGTCATGACTCTTGTTGGCACCATTGCGGATTCTAAAGCATCCTGAAGCGCCAATCCATTCATGATTGTTCCAAGCATGCCCATATAATCGGCTTGCGCCCTGTCCATGCCTAGTTCTTCACCAGTTTTTCCACGCCATAGATTGCCTGCTCCCACGACGATTCCAATTTGAACACCAAGTTCATAAATCTCTTTAATTTCGGTGGCAATGTTTTTCACTGTTGCAGGATTAATCCCGTAGGTTCCATTACCTTTCAATGCTTCTCCACTAAGTTTTAAAATCACTCTCTGGTACATTTGGCCACACTCCTTAAGTTTTTGATTTACTTGCTTGCTTGTGTTACTGCTGCGACTTCTGCTGCAAAATCTTCTTCCTTCTTTTCAAT
>DOYO01000066.1 GCA_003518475.1 Acholeplasmataceae bacterium | reverse complement strand
GAGGGATAGCTTGATGAACCTGTAGCAATGATGACGCGTTTTGTTTGATAGGCATGATGAATTGTCTTCAGTTCAAAACCAGTTTCATTTTTAATGATTTCTTTGACAAAATTTCCATAATGAATTTTTTTTAAGTCTATGCCTTGAACCAAAACTTCTAAGACACTGGAGCTTTTTTGTGTTTCAGGAAAATATTTCAGATTATCCTCTAAAACGAGGGTAAGTCCTCTATCCTTGAAGAATTTGATGATGTCCTTAGGACCGAAATCAGAAAGTGCGGTATATAAAAAACGCTTATGTTTAAAGGTTAAGGACGTAATAAACTCTTCAATCGAAAGATTGTTGGTGACATTGCATCTTTTTCCACCGCTAATCAGTAATTTTTTACCCAATTTTTCATTCTTTTCGAGAAGAAGATAATTAACTTGATTCAGTTGTAGTATATTGCATGCCATCAAACCGGCTGGTCCGCCTCCGATGACAATGACGTCATAAATCATATTGTTCTCCATTCTGATCAAATCAGGTCAATAATAACTAAAAACCTCACTTATCATTATACATGCTTTCTCATTATTTTTATCTGCCAGCTCATCTGGAAGCGAATGGTTTGCTTGATTGGGAGAAAGCCGTTATAGTATTAAGTAGTATACTTAAGGAGTTATGAAGGATGAACAATTACAGAGTTTTACTATACTATCACTATACCAACATTGAAAATCCTGATGAAATCAGGGAAGACCATCTGATATTCTGCAAAGAAATCGGTCTTTTAGGTCGCGTATTCATCTCCAAAGAAGGAATCAATGGAACAGTTTCCGGTACTGTCGAACAAACAGACCTTTATATGGATGTTCTTAAGAACCATCCTCTTTTTCAAGGCATTGATTTTAAAATTGATGAATCAGAAACACATGTTTTTAAGAAAATGCATGTCAGAGTAAAAAATGAACTTGTGAATTTCAGTCTTGAAGATGACATCAATCCCTTGGAAATCACAGGAAGGCATATCGAACCAAGAGAGTTTTATCAAAGACTGAGTGATCCAGATACCATCGTCATTGATGCCAGAAACGATTATGAATATGACGTCGGCCATTTCAGAGGAGCAATCAAACCGGAAATAGGAACCTTTAGGGAGCTGCCTCAATGGATCAGGGAAAACAAACATCTTCTAGTTGGCAAGAAAATAATGACATATTGCACTGGAGGAGTCAGATGTGAAAAGTTTTCAGGTTGGCTGAAGAAAGAAGGATTCGATGATGTCGGACAATTAAACGGCGGCATTGTCACCTACGGCAAAGATAGTATTGCGAAAGGACAGCTTTGGGATGGGAATTGTTACGTATTCGATTCGAGAATCAGTGTTCCAATCAATCGTGTGGAGCATGTTATTGTCGGAAAAGATTACTTTGACGGAACACCTTGCGAACGATACATCAATTGCGCAAATCCTGAATGCAACAAGCAAATCATCGCAAGTGTCGAAAATGAGCATAAATATTTAGGTGCATGTTCAGAAGAATGCAGAACGCATCCGAGAAATCGATACGTTGCAAAAATGAAAATTAATCAAATTTAAATCAAATACTCAGACAAATGTCTGGGTATTTTTGTTAATAAAAAAAAAGAACCAACTGATGGTCCCGTCATAAAAATCTATGTTTATAAGAGATGTATTCCCCATATATATACATACAAGAAATTTAACACTGCACTTATTTATTCCTTAATCTATTCAATCTTAAAACAAACTTAAAACCAAATCGTTTAAATATTAAATCCGTGAATCTTAACTCTTGCTCAAAACGAGCGATTAAAACTGTTAATCCCAATAAAAAATTCTACAATCTAATCAATCATTAAAAATTTATATATGGGGAATACACCTTCATTATACATCAATTGACAAAATTGTGCAAAAAATCATATTTTCACAAAATTTATTCTTGAATCTAGTGTCATGTCGTAATATTCCCTGCAATTTTTTCAATTTCCTTGACACCAAGCTCGCTTAATCCATATAGTCCTCGTTCAACCTTCATGAACCAACCATAATAGTTTTTTTGAAGTATTGACGATACTTCTTCAATTTGAGTGAAGTTTTTAATCTGTTTCGGCGATAAAACGGGGTTTTCTAAAAGAACATTTGCAATTTTGATTACTTTTTCTCTATACAAGGTCATCTTCTTCCCGCGCTTGCCACCAATATTGACATTGTTTTTTAAATGGGAGAACTCTTTGATCAAACGTTGTTTTTTATTTGTGTTTTTCTTTCTGCTTAAAGATAAATCATAGTCCTTGGCATCTAAAACAACCTCGACCTGATCAGGATGAATGACTAATAATCCAATGGATAAACGTTTTAAGAGCAAGGTGAATGATCGATAGCTGTCATGATGGCTTTTCATTGCTGATTTTGGAACTGCAATATAAACGTTATCTGCAATTTTTTGGCGATCAATCGCTTGATAGATCAGCTTTAAACTGATGACGGTCTTCAGTTCGACAGCAATTGAGTGTTCACCCTTCATCGCGAAGACATCTATCGCTCCGATTTCCCCGCGTACCGTGTAGCCTTGTGCGCTTAAAAAGGATTGTATAGGTTCATATAATTCTGTTTCTAACATGAGATACCTCTATTTCTTGACTCTGACAACATTCTGAAACAACTTTTGGATTTGTGTTCTATTGAAAAACTTAGGAACAGGATAATTCCAGTTCACTTCTTTTCTCACTTGTACTGCCATATCATCCATATGATAGTCATGGGAAATGATGACATGATCTGGGATCATCAGAATACGGTTCAATGTTTCAATATGTCTGATAAAATGATTGGCTTTTTGTTCATTTGTTCGTTTTATTTTTGTTCCCCAAAGATAATCGTGCAGATAGGCAAGCTTTTTTTCCACTCGCTTGCCATATGCTCTGAGTACATAGGGCATAATGATTGCATTTGCGTATCCGTGATTGATCCGATGATATCCTCCCAGACTATGTGCCATGGCATGGACATAACCGACAGCATCTCTAGTTAACGCATATCCAGCATCATATGCTGCCTGAAGCATTTTAGTTCTCGCTTCCAAATCCGAGGGATTTTCATAAGCGACCGTCAAATACTGAAAAGCGCTGCTCATTGCACTCAATGCGCACTTTTTAGTTTTTCTTGTATGATGACGATTCAGGTATGCCTCAATTGCGTGCGTGAGTGCATCCATTCCCGTGATTGCAGTCAAATATGGAGGTAATTTAAAGGTGAGTTTTGGATCTAAAACTGCGACTAGAGGCACAAGGGAAAAATCGATAATTGAAAACTTCAAGGATGATTTTTTTTCTGTCAGCGAGCAAACCATTGTGACTTCACTACCTGTTCCAGCAGTCGTTGGAATTGCAATCAAAGGTGGTATTTTTTTTATAACCTTTAATACTCCCTTGAGATGAATCAGTTTTGCCTTTGGTCTGACGACCCGAATGCCAACAGCCTTTGCAAAGTCAATTGGACTTCCGCCACCAAGTACAATAATACCCTCACACTCGTGTGATAGATAAAAGCGATATCCATCTTCAACTTGTTCAGTGGTTGGATCGCTTTGGACACGACTATAAATAAAGAACTTATCAATATTATTTTTATGAAATATATCAACCATCAGTTGCAGCAATCCTGCACGAACAACGCCTTGATCTGTGACAATCATAAATCTATTCATATGAAGACGGCTAATTTCGTCAGGTAAATCCTCAATCGTTCGGATGATCTTCGGTTCTCTCCAGGGCACCAAATATGACAATAATTTCATCAAAAGCTGAAATGCCCGATTTAAAATGTGCATTATTCCACATCCTTCATTAAATCAATTATAAATCAATTGCCCCAAATCTCATTTATTATTATTTAATTATAAAATGGTTTTTCTGTATTTTGTTATATTTTTGCTTATTTTCGGTTAAGTTCAACATCTTTATCGTCATCCTTTACATTCTCTCCAATCTCGATTATTATAGAAATGCAGGTAATATCCATTCAACTAGACTCATCAAATAGGGTGCACACATGAATTCATTCAGAATATTGACAATTGCTGATAAAAAACAAATGAATAGTATTCTTCTTCAAGCACCTTGGACTGAGGGCTATCTTTCCAGTGAGTATGTCTTCGAAAATCTTTTCGCATGGAATTTTACGGAATCGATTGAAATCTTATGGTGCGGTCATCGGGCGATTTTACGTTCCTTGCTGAAAGGGAAAAGAGTTTATCTCCCACCTGTGGCATCTACAGTCAATGATTTTATGTTATGCATGGATAAGATTCACGAATTGGATCCTTCAGCTGTTATTGTGGGTCTGACTGAAAAGATGCTGCCGATGGTCAATCAACCTCATCAGTTTATTCTTTATGATGATGTGCTTTCGGAATACATTTATTTATCTAAAGAGATGATTGAACTCAAAGGCGGCAAGTTTCACAGGAAGAGAAACCAGCTTTCACAATTCATGAAAAAATTCCAGTATGCTTTGACTGATTATCAAAAAACCAACCGTTTGCAAGTGCTTGATTTTCTAGATCGTTATAAAGATCAGGGCGGTACGGCCGAGGACCGCAACGCGATTATGCATACATTAGACAATATGAGCCATTTAGATACTTTTGCAGATCTTTTATGGGTTGGTGATGTTCTAATCGGATTGAGCATCGGTGTGATTTCCATTTTTAATCATGGAGTGCACTTATTTGAAAAAGCCGATATTCAGTATACCGGTTCATACGCAGCACTGATTCATTTGGTTTATGCCAAAAGATATGCTTCTGTCCCTTTTGTAAGCAGACAGGAGGATTTGGGTCTGCCAGAACTTAGAAAAGCCAAAATGTCTTATTATCCTGTACAAAAGGAAAAAAAATACGTCTGCACTTTAGATCCAGAACTCAGACAATTTCATGAACTTTATATGGAGTGCTTCAATGATTCTAAGGAATATGTCGATTTTTTCTTCCTTCATCAGGCAACTCGCGAGCATGCTATCGGAGTCAAGAAGGATGAACAACTTGTTTCCGGATTACATTTAATCAGCAAATCATTGTTTTTCAATCATCAAGCTTGGGACACTCTGTTTATTGTTGCTGCAGCGACGAAAAAAGCTTATAGGCGTCAAGGATTCATGAAAAAAGTGATGGCTACAGCCTTTAAACAAAGTTATGACCAAGGATATTCATTTCTATCTTTATTTCCAGTATCCCAAAACTATTATGCGCCTTATGGCTTTATGACTTATACCTATACGGAACCTATCGGTGATGAACGGGAAAAGAGAATATGTTCTTTGGAACAAACCGTCAGTCAATCCATTCTGTCTTCTCTTTATAAACAAAGTGTTGAACCATATGAGGGTTACATGATTCGATCCGAATCTTGGTGGCTTCAATTCATGAATTCCCTTTATCAAGATCAGTATGAGTTCTCTCTGATTAAGGACAAAGAAGAAACAATCGGTTATCTAGCGCACAAGGGTTCAGAAATAGATGAACTGTGTCTCATCAAGGATGTCCTTCCTGTGGTTTCAGGCTATGATTTTTCGAAATATCAAATACCGTCGATTAACCAGCAACAACCTGGAAATATGATTCGAATCATCCATCTGAAGAATTTCTTGGAAAGATTCAATCCTTCCAGTAGATTCACCGTAGAGATAAAAATCAAATTTATAGATGACATGATTGCAGAAAATAATTGCGTGTTGAAAATTACAGCCGAGCATGGAATGATCAAGTATGAAGACTCTGCTGACTACGATTTTGAACTCACGATGACCGAGTTTACAGAT
>DOYO01000100.1:868-2614 GCA_003518475.1 Acholeplasmataceae bacterium | reverse complement strand
CTTGTTTGGCAATCCTGTGATGTGATTTTTATAGAAATCTTTTTTATGTTGCTCATAATAATAGCGTTCCGCCAAGCTTTTGATCGGACCATTGAAAACAGTTAAGACATCATCCATGACGGAATATGCGAAAGCTGATTTTTTTTCCTTCTCGAAATAAGCTTCAAGAATCGTTCTATCTTCTTTCATGATTGGTTTGGTTTCAAGATACTCCTGATTTTTCATATCATAGAGAGCCGCACCCTTCATAATGATCAATGGCAACGTAAAGCTCACACCATTAAGCGCTTGAAACAATGTGGAAGGGGTTCTTGTAGTTGCTACCGTGATATTTGCTCCATGTCTGATCAAATGGTTCAATTTATGCTTGGAATAACCGGATAACTCCTGATTATCGATGAATAGCGTTCCATCTAAACCGGTAACGAATAATATTTCTTTGTTTTTAATATGGTTGAAATGAATCCCGTTAATCAATAAAGCGACAATGACCCCGAAAATAGTCGAGAAAATGCGGTTGACTGCAAAATACTCGATGGGAAGATTGTTTCTAATCGAAACGGTAATGCTTAAATATGTCAGTACGGTAACGAATGTCGCCATTGTCTGTTTCATGAGGACTGTTGAATAAATGAGTGGAATCACCGCAATCCCAACAAGCAGATAGAAGGATAACAAATTCAAGGAATTGATCAACGATGTTTCAATCGGGTTATGCAACACCATTTCATACATGTTGACAATAAAAACACCGTAGATCCCGCCGATGACGGATCCCATGGATCTGATGCGCGCTTGCCTGAAGCTTGCCGTATAATCGCTTTGAAGCGAATATGCCGCTGCTATCCCTGCAAAGAATGGTGAATACCATAACGATGCAATCTCAGGATTAATCACGTGAATCAATAAATAAAACAATAGAGTAACTAAAATGGCCAGTGCGGTCTTAATATTACGTAAACCAATTTTTGGCATTAAAAACATCTCTTTTCTTATATCNNATTTCATCAAAGGATGAAAAATAGATGAGATCAATCTGCTCATTTTTAACCCAGGTTTGGGTTTGAATGAAGTAATTCAAGGCATTCTCATAAGATGGAATCGCTTCTCCATAAGGTTCGCCTTTTGTCGGCCAACCTGTTTCGCTGATGATGACTTTTTTACCATTTGCCGCCTTTATGGCGAATTTATACATTTCTTTCATATAATTGAGTGATGTCTCCAAACTGCAGTGTTCCCAAAACGGATAGCAGTTCACCAAAATAACATCACATGCATCAACGATTTCAGGATAGTTTTCAAAGGTGTAATAGGCATCTACATAACCTACTTGCACATTCGGAACCGCTTCTTTAACCCGGTTGATATAATCGATTAAGACTTCAATCTCCAAATCTTCTCTTAAAAGCACTTCATTGCCGATGGCTAAAATATCCGCATGTCCCGCTTTCGCGATTGCGATTGCGTTATTGATTTCCTTTTCATTGGATTCAAGATCATCGCCGATCCAAGCTCCAACCATGGTTTTCAAGCTTTTTTCATGTGCGATTCTTGGAATCACTTCATTGCCATTCGTACAGGAGAACGTACGGATCCATTTGGTATAAGGTCTGATGACTTCAAGGCGATCTGCAATTTGCACATCGCTGATTTGAGATAAATCTCCAGGATTTTGGCCTTCAAGATAAGCGCTGAAGCTGATGCCATGGATTTTATCCTGAAGGATATCCCACATTCTTTTTTCTA
>DOYO01000100.1:0-845 GCA_003518475.1 Acholeplasmataceae bacterium | reverse complement strand
CAAATTTAACAACCAACTCCATGGTCGCTACCTTCGATAAAGTTTCGTGAATCGAGCAATGCTTTGCGCCTAATTGCGCAGCTTTCAGCATTTTCTCTTCATCGCTTGGTTTATAAACCACCATTTCAATTTTAACATAATCCAGCGTTGTTGGTAACGTTTCTCTTTTCGTACCTGAAATTTCTAACGTAGCACGATCAAAGGTCAGTCTCATTTTCTGAGAAACACTCAAAAATGTTGCGTAAAAACAAGATCCGAGCGCACCATATAGCAAATGATATGGCTGAGCTCCATTTTCTTGGCTACCTATTTGAACATGTGCAGTAGGTGAAATCATTTCTCCTACAAATCCTTGATTGAAATTCATATTGATTGTATCTGTTTTCATGGTTACTCCTTTTCTTTTGGATGAAGCGATTCTTTAAATATGGAAACCAGTATCTCTCTATTCAAAGGCTGATCAAAATAGATCTGCATGGTATGCTTCTCGGTGAATTTATAATCAGTTAATAATGGTTCATATTTTTCGTTGGCAGCTGCGAATATGTTCAAGTGATCCTTGAAAAATGCCAGCATCACTGAAGGTCTGTAATGAAACTTCTGTGTTTCATACTTCGGCAGATAAAAATAGGGTTGAGAAACAAATAAGGTTTCAATGACTTCTGGTTGTGCTTCATGCATGAGTGCGGAAATCTCACGAAAGTATGATTTTCCTTGTTCGTTCAACAACTGAGCAAACTCGTTTATGGTCTTTGGTTTTTCCATTATAATTTCCTTTCACATAGAGAGTGATGTCCATCTTTATTGCAGAGGTTATCAGGAATTTTTACGGCTGAACATGTCCC
>DOYO01000137.1 GCA_003518475.1 Acholeplasmataceae bacterium | reverse complement strand
CTGGTGATTAATGAAGAGTTGAACCAACCTCTATATTGATCTGAACCTTCTAGGTATAAGTCAGCAGGAAATGGCAATCCTCTAGACGTTAACACGCTATAAGACGTACCGGAATCAAACCAGACATCCATGATATCTGTTTCCTTCTTGAATGTTCCCTTAGGACTTCCCTTGTGGGTATACCCCTTTGGTAGAAGATCCTTGGCTTCTCTTTCGTACCAAATATCNNGAATCTCCATTTTCAGCATAAAACGCTGGAATTGGAACACCCCAGGCTCTTTGTCTCGAAATACACCAGTCTTCTCTGCCGGTGATCATATTGGATATGCGCAATTCTCCCCATAAAGGAAGCCATTCGACCTTCTTCACTTCATCCAAAAGCTCATTTTTAAGCATTTCAATGCTGGCGAACCATTGAGGAGTCGCTCTGAAAATAACTGGTTTTTTTGTTCTCCAGTCATGAGGATAAGAATGTGTGAATCTATCTTTTCGAAGAAGCACCTCTGCTTCTTCCAAGGCTTTCACGATTTCTTCATTCGCGACTTCATAATATAAACCNNCTAATCCATATGTTTTTCCAACACGGTAGTCATCTTCGCCGTGTCCCGGAGCGGTGTGCACAAGTCCGGTACCATCGGTATCAGTGACGTGTTCGCCTAAAATGATAGGTGAAACACGATCGTATAATGGATGTTTATAAGTTTTCAATTCAAGTTCTTGACCTTTAAATGCGCCTAAAACCTCATAGGTTGACCAATGAAGAGTTTTTGCAAGTGATTCAACCAATGTTTCACCGACAACGTACTTCTTGCCTCCGGTTAAAACAACGCTATAATTGAAGCGTGGATGCACGCTGATTGCTAAGTTTGCTGGTAAAGTCCATGGAGTTGTGGTCCAGATGATATAGGAAGCATCCTTCAATAAACCTTCTTTATCTGTTGCAGGAAATGCAACATAAACAGACGTTGATTGCTTATCGGCGTATTCGATTTCAGCTTCTGCCAAGGCTGTTTCTGAGGATGGAGACCAATAAACGGGCTTCAGCCCTTTATAGATCAAACCTCTCTTCACCATTTTTGCAAAAACCTTGACCTGCTCAGCTTCAAAATCATTNNAGCTTTCTATAATCAACTAAAGACATTTCCTTACGGTTGATGCCCTTTTTAGTGACTGCTGTTTCAATCGGCAGACCGTGAGTGTCCCAACCTGGAACATAAGGGACAAATCTGCCCTTCATGGTCTGATAACGCAAAACAAAATCCTTTAAGATCTTATTTAAGGCATGCCCGATATGGATATCGCCATTGGCATATGGAGGTCCGTCATGAAGAATGAACGGAATCGATTCCTTATTCAGTTCTAAAACCTTTTGATAAAGATTGATATCCTTCCATCTTTGTTGAAATTCCAATTCTCTGACGCCAAGATTTCCTCTCATCTGAAATTCAGTCTTCGGCATTAATAACGTATCTTTGTATTCCATCTTTTTTCTCCTTTGATTCAATAAAAAATAAAATCGCCCTTAACAATCTAAGGACGAAATAATATTCCGCGGTACCACCTTAGTTCTAGTCAAAAGCACTAGCACTTCGTTCTTTTTTTGCTCGAAGGTGATGTTGATTAATTCATGTTACCGGTCTTCCATCATCACCGGCTCGCTTTAAACAATCATTTAATCAGCGTGTTCTTCTCATCGCAATATTCTATTCAACAATTTCCTTTAAAAACTCATCCATCGAACCATCATCATAAACATCCTTGGTAGCAAACATGAAGACTCTTTCCTTCACGTTGACGATTTCACCTTCAATAGCGTAAATCACACCGGACAAGAATGCGATTACTTTGTTCGCTTGATCGATATCCAAGGTTTCAAAACTTAAAATCAATGGATTTCCAGCTAACATTTTATCAGTCAAGCCTGTTAAGTATTTATCCTCATCAGACAATAACTTTTCAAAAATGATTTGATCGGACTTGACAGTCTTGTTTTCAATGACGGATGAATCTTTCTTCTTTTTCTTTCCAACACTAAATAGTCCCATGATGCCTCCTAATCCATAAGTTCTTTGAATTTTCTACCGATTCTTAAGTGCGTCGCATGATGTTTGATTGCGAGTTCGTAATCGTCTGACATGCCCATCGAGCGGTAGGGAAGCTGATACTTGCTTGCCAGGAGGTCGAGCATCATAAATGCTTTTTCTGTAGCAACCATATCCAAATCCTTGCCGATAGTCATCAAACCGATTATCTCTATTTTATCATATTTTTTAATTTCTAAAAGAAATTGGTCCAAATTCTCGGGTAAAATACCACTTTTTTGATCTTCAGCCGTTAAATTGACTTGAACAAAACACTTTATCTTGTGATTCGCATATTTCATAATCTGATCTGCGAGATTCAACCTGTCCAGCGTATGCAAATACGTGATTTCATTGATCATTTCCTTAACCTTGTTTGTTTGAAGATGACCGATAAAGTGCCAGGTGATGTTTAAATCCATAAGTTTTGTTTTTTTAGCTAGAAAATCTTGAACTCTGTTTTCGCCATAATGAAAAACGCCTTGTTGATAAAGCTTTCTCATTTCCAAATCTGTAAAGTATTTAGATGCGCAGACAACAGTTCCTTTAAAATCTTTGATCATTAGACATTGAACCTGAAAAGCATGATGTCTCCGTCTTGGACGACATAGTCTTTTCCTTCCAGTCTGACACGACCGTTTTCTTTAGCAGCCTGAGGTGTTCCATATTTAAGCAAGTCAGAATAAGAGAGTGTTTCAGCCTTGATAAATCCACGTTCAAAATCGGTATGGATAATACCGGCGCATTGAGGAGCTTTCATACCGTTTTTAAAGGTCCAAGCTCTAACCTCTGGTTCACCGGCAGTAAAATAAGTCTTTAGACCTAAGAGATAATAACTCTTTTCAATCACTTCATTCAAACCGGATTTCTTCAGTCCGTATGCTTCAAGGAATGTCAATTGTTCTTCTGGTTCAAGGGATGCGATTTCACATTCCACCTGAGCAGAAATCAAAATGACTTCCGTATGTTCTTTCTTGGCGAACTCTAACAAATCGACATAATGCTTGTTTGCCATCGGATGATGAAGATCTTCCTCGGAAACATTCGCGATATAAATCATCGGCATCAAGGTCAACAGATTGAAGCTTTTCACAACCTTAAGTTCATCTTCAGTGAGTCCTAGCGTTCGTGGACTGATATTTTGGTCTAAAGCATCTTTAATCTTATTCATGATTTCAAGCTCTTCCATCGCATCTTTGAGCTTAGCCTTCGCCTTTTTTTCCAAGCGTCCGATTCTTCCTTGAATCAATTCCAAATCCGCCAACCCCAATTCAATCTTGATGGTTTCGATATCTCTGATCGGGCTGATACTGCCTTCAACGTGGATGATATTGGTATCTTCAAAACAGCGGACAACCTGACAGATCGCATCCACTTCACGAATATGACTCAAAAACTTGTTACCCAAGCCTTCGCCGTTGGATGCACCTCTGACAAGACCTGCGATATCAATGAATTCATAAGCGGTTGGAACAACCTTCTTTGGCTTATATATTTTTTCTAGAACATTCAATCTGTCGTCTTGTACATAAACTACACCGACATTCGGTTCAATCGTTGCAAACGGATAGTTTGCAGCAAGTGCTTCCGCTTTGGTGATGGCATTGAAGAGTGTGGATTTTCCAACATTCGGCAAGCCGATAATTCCTGCTTTTAGCATATTTAACTTCCTTCCAGTAAAAAAGGCTTGCGCCTTTTAAAATTTTCCTTTTTTAGCGAGCCATGAGGGCAGATTGCGCTTGCTACCTTGAGAAGGCTTATTGTCTTCTTCCCCATGCACGTCTAAATCATCTTTATTTTTTAATCCAGACTTTGTCAATTGCATTTGATCGTCTGAAGTCTTCTTGAATATTTCACTTGCTAGATTTTCAACTGTGCTGTCTTTCGCTTTAAGTTCATATCCTGTTGCGATAACCGTAACAATCAGCTCATCATCTAAATCTTGATTGACTGTCGTACCGTAAATGATATTCAAATCGCGGTCAGTTGAATTTCTGATTTCTGATAAAGCTTGTTCAGTTTCAAACAATGTGATATTGGTTCCTGATGTGATATTGACAATCGCATCTGTTGCGCCATCAATTGAAACTTCCAATAATTTGGAGTGAATCGCTTTTCTTGCTGCTTCAATCGCACGATCTTCACCGGATGCGATACCGATACCCATCAATGCGGTACCTTTATTTTCCATTACGGTTCTGACATCCGCAAAGTCAACGTTGATCAATCCTGGGATTGCAATGATTTCCGCGATGCCTTGAACACCTTGTCTTAAGACATTGTCAGATTCTCTAAATGCGTCTAAGAGCTGTGTAGTTGGTCCTGAGATTGCGAGCAATCTTTCATTTGGGATGACAATCAATGTATCGACATGAGGCTTCAACGCTTCAAGTCCGTAGATTGCAGCCTGCATGCGTGCAGGTCCTTCGAATGAGAATGGCTTGGTGACGATGCCAATCGTCAAACAACCCATTTCTTTAGCTTTTTGTGCAATGATTGGGGCAGCACCTGTACCGGTTCCTCCACCCATGCCTGCAGTGATGAACACCATGTCGGCATCCTTCAAGACTTCAGTGATTTCCTCAATAGATTCTAATGCAGCTTGTTTGCCTACCTCTGATTTAGCGCCAGCGCCAAGACCTCTTGTCAAATATTTGCCAAGCTGGACTCTCGTTTCTGCTTTTGATACTTTAAGGACTTGTGCATCGGTGTTCATAGCAACAAAAACAACGCCTTTGACATCGTTTTCGATCATACGGTTGATTGCGTTTCCGCCACCTCCGCCAACACCAATTACTTTTATGACAGGTTTTTGATTAAATACATCTGAGTCGCCAAATACCATAGGTATCCCTCCTAGCACTATTTCTATTTTACATGATAATCAAATTAAAATAAAGAATAATCAATGCGATTTGAAATAATTCGTTTTTTTCTTCATTTCATCCTTGTAGTCCAATAGTCGGTCTTCGAGGATCGCTTGTCTGATTTCCTTCATCAAATGTTTTAAGTAAGCCAAATTTTGATACGTGACAAGTCTCATCCCGAGCATTTCCTCACCTTTGAAAAGATGTCTGATATAGGATCTCGTATACTTGGAAACCGGAGTTTGAAGATTGGGGTCCAAGGGCTTGAAATCACGCTCATATGTCTGATTTTTAATCACTATTTTTCCTTCGGTTGTCAGAGCGGATCCATGACGTGCGATTCTTGTCGGCAAGACGCAGTCGAACATGTCGATGCCGTTGATGACATTTTCAACAAGGTCGTCAGGTGATCCGACACCCATTAAATAACGTGGTTTGTCGAAGGGTAGAATCGGGTTTAAATACTTAGTCATTTCATACATTTCATGCTTGGTTTCACCAACGGAAAGACCGCCGATGGAGTATCCTGGAAAATCCATTTTTATAAGTTCTTCTGTGCAATATTTTCTGATTTCCTTGTTTAATCCACCTTGAACGATACCGAATAAGGCTTGATCTGTAGATAAGACATCTTTACCTCTTTTTGCCCAACGCAGTGTGCGATCAACTGAGGTTTTCATGTATTCATCGGTCTCATATGGGGGTGGGCATTCATCGAAACTCATGATGATGTCAGCTCCTAAAGACTCTTGGATTTTAATCGAATTTTCTGGTGACATGAAGAGTGAAGAGCCATTTTTATGATGCTTGAAATGTACTCCCTCTTCCGTTATTTTACGCATATCTGTTAAAGAAAACACCTGATATCCGCCACTATCTGTCAAAAGTGCGCCATCCCATTGCATGAATCCTCTGATNNCCGCCGTGCTCTTTCACAATGTCTTCACCTGGCTGGAGCCATAAGTGATAGGTATTTCCTAAAATCATTCCATCTGATACTTCTTTGACTTCTTCAACTGTCAGTGTTTTGACAGTAGCCTGTGTTCCGACAGGCATAAAAAAAGGCGTTTCAAAAACACCGTGCGGTGTGGTCAATCTGCCTAAACGTGCTCCGCTTTGTTTACAAACATGCAGTACTTCGAATTTTATACTCATATAATCATCCTTTACCTTGTAATTATAGCATAACTTTGTTAAAATAACTAAGTATTATTAGCTGTACCCTAGGAAACCAGCTAAAAAAAACAGGGAGATTGAAAAATGAAAAATCTGATTTTATTGGATGTTTTAAAGCAAGCCATGCTTGCTGCTATTTATGTGGTTTTAGTCTATATTTTCCAGTTTGCGAGTTTTGGACTCATTCAGTTCAGAATCGCGGAATTGCTCATGATTTTTATCTTGTTTGACAAGAAAAGCATCATCGGATTAACAATCGGCTGCTTCTTGGCGAACCTCTTGGGCGGTGCCATTTTGATTGATGTCATCTTCGGTACGCTTGCGACAACCATAGCGGGATTTCTGATGTACTTCACTAGAAACAAACCTGTGGTCGCCATGATTTGGCCTGCTGTTACTAATGGTATCATTGTCGGATTGATTTTAACTTATGGATATGCGCTCGGACCCATTTGGCTTACTGCACCTTCTGTGTTCATCGGTGAATTCGCTGTGATGTATGTATTGGGGCTTTCCATTTATTGGACGCTCAAGGAAAATAAAAACTTCATTGAATTCTTTAAAGGCTGATATCAGCCTTTTTTTATTTTTGTATCAAAAAAGTGATGCCTGCGCACCACTTTTTTATGTCTATTCTGTAATTGTGAAGGATATCGATTGCATGCCGTTCGGTCCTTGGACATACACATCATAGAACCCTGGTTCAACCAACTTGATGGATGTTGGAAGGTAAATAAAATCTCCCCCATCCTTCTGATAATACCAGTAGGGATTAAACATATCATTTTCAATGACGACTCCGCCTGGATATATTCCATCATCTACAACACCTGTGAGGATTGGATATTGATCCGTAACAAAGATTTCTTCTACGACGCTATAGCCTTGCTGATAGATGAAATAAGACCCTGCAGTTCCGAAATGCGTTGTATTGGTGTAAGTTTTCATATCATATGATGATTCGAGCTTTTGATATACGTTGAATTCCACAGCTGCTCCTTTATATACATCATGTCCGCTATAGGTCGTTGTTTCAATATGATTGACAGAAAGAGATCCAGCAGAAATATAGGTTTGTCCATTGGTGTAATAAGAAAATTGATCGATTTTTGTTGAATAGTGAACAATTCCATCAATCACCACATACCCTCTTGCATAAACTGTTTCATGCCCGCCTGGATATAAGTAATCCTGACTCATTTGAAACTCTGTTTGAGCTGGGTTGATAATACCAGTAACCTTAGTAACTCCAGGATAACCTATCTGCAAGAACGGATGATCATGGGATAACAGAACGCCAGCTTCTGAAATGTTATAGGTAATGAATTCAAGTTGAGCGAATGTGAATTCATAAGATAATTTCATACTTGATGCATCAGAAGTTTTGAAAATATAGTTCGTATTTACAAAAGGTTTAGCAAACTCAACATGGTAAACATGCAAATACTTTTCACCCGTCGAAATATCTCTTGTGATTAAAGAATTAAAACCCGATTTATAAACAAATTGGTAACTGTTATATGGAGTATTTTCATGCGTAGCCTCAAATCCGTTCAAAATTTCAAACATCATATAAGGTCTTGTTGATGCAGATCCATTGTCTTTTTTGTAATATCCTCCGCTTAATAGATACTCAGCACCGATGACTGTACCAGTTGGAACTACATTGATAGTTTCGAATGAAGTTATCTCGCTATAAACAATGCTGGATTCAAAGCGGGCAAAATATACAACATGATATGTCGTATCCTCAATTAATGGAAGAGTATTGATATCATAAATGACAGCAATCCAACTTTCTATCGTGTCATAAATTCCAGTTTGTTCAACTTTGATTGTATTTTCACTGTAATATTTTGGATTTAGAACAGTGAGCGAATAAAGCATGCCAACCGCTTCTAGCTTACCAAGATTGGGATAATCATCATCTAAGTTATCACCAAGAAAAACAACATGATGCCCCATGATTTGTTCAATTTCATAATTATTGATGATCGATTGATCTAAGATGATTGGATCTTCAAAATGATTGAAAGCATCAATTTCTGTATAGGTGAATCGCCAAATCGCGAATAGTGTAATGTCGGAAACGACAACATCTTCTAAAAAATTCCACATGTCTAGTCCTTCAGCATCCAATGCCCAGCCATATAATGTGTAATTTGTGTATATTGGATTTTGAGATAAACCTAAAGCTAGCTCATTTTCTTCAACGGTTTCACTGACAGCTTCCAGCTGCACAGCACCATTGAAATCATAATTGACTGTATAGGTGACAACTACAATAATTGCATCCCATTTCGCATAAACGGTTGTTTGGGAATAAATCATCGTTAAATCAAATAAGAACGGTGATAAACACTCAACATCACTATACCAACCACCGAATGTAAATCCTTCTTTATCTGGAGTAACTGAAGGGATTACCGCATATCCGCCCAAAACGATGTGCTGGTCATCTACTGTGCCTGTTCCACCCATGAGATCAAAATGGACAACAGAGGTTACTACTAAATTTTGTTCAAAACCAGCATACAGATCCAAATCACCTGTAACCGCATCGCCAAAATCAAAGAAATGGAGCAATTCAGGATCACTGTACCATCCGGTGAAGGTAAAGCCTTCCTTTGTTGGTTCTGTTTCAGGTAGGTTGGCGACGCTTCCTGATGAAACCGATTGGTTTTCAAATGTACCGACTCCACCATTCAAGTGGAAGACGACGGTATAGAAAACCTGTACTTGGGTAATCGCAGTGATTGTGATTGTTTTTTCGATAAATTCTTCTTCAACCATCAGTTTGATATGTACGGTATAGATCATGTTAGGCTCAACAACTATGGTTTCACCAGAAACAACAACCGCTTCATTGTTTTGATTCAATACAGTAAATGATAAAACAGCGGAATATGTTTTGAGCATATTGCTCAAATCATCAATCGTATATGGTATTTGGTAAGTTCCTGCAGGGACATTATATTGATCAACTGCTTCAATTTCAACACCATTCAATATGCTTTCTTCCCCGTCATCACAACCTACAACAACAAAAAAAAGCATTAAAAATATAACAATAAATGCAAGATTCTTTTTCATCTTATTTTCCCTTTTATTCACGATTCACATGTGACTTTTCTCCAGTGTATAACGTTGTTGTAGGGCTTGTCAAGGGATTTTTAGTTTTTTTTAGAATTCTTACAATTTTATTATAATTTTACGATGTGCGATGGCCATAGGAACATGATTGATCTCTGATTCATGAATGAATTGCCAATCATTGACACCCTTTTTAATCAGCCTCGCATGATAAACTTTCATCATCCAAATCATATGTGTGAAAACATGCTTGTAGCTTTCTTCATCACTGATGATGTCTAGCATAATTCCCTGATCTTCAAGAGAGGTGAGCACCTGTTGAATGCTTGATGATTCATACTGAGGATACTCATACATTCCAAACAATAAATCTTCTGTTCTTTTTCTTAAATAAATACCGTCAAAATCATGGATAATCAATGTTACATATTCAATTTCTGTTTTATCTTTCAGTTTGGATAAAACAGGGTATTGCTCTGTTGAGTTGTTGTTATATGCAAAGCAATGTTCAGCTAGAGGGCATTGTTCGCACTTCGGATTTTTAGGTCTGCAGACTGTCGCTCCCAACTCCATCATCGCTTGTGTATAAATACGTGGTGTTGATTGTTCTATGTAGGACTGATTGGCTTGATCTAAAACCCTCTTATTTTTTTCAATCCTCATGTCTTGATCATTACCCAAATATCTGGACAATACGCGGATCACATTGCCATCTAGAGCGCTATAAGGCTTGTTATAAGCGATGGAAAGAATAGCGCCAGCGGTATACTTGCCGATTCCTGGAAGATCAATAACTTCTTGATAAGTTTCAGGAAACTTGCCATGATGTTTTTCTGTAATGATGATTGCTGCTTTCAGCATATTTCTGAATCTTCGGTAGTATCCAAGACCTTCGACATCCTTATGTAAAATGTCTTCAGTTGTCTTCGATAAGTCTTCCACAGTCGGGTATTTTTGAATAAATTTATTAAAATATGGCAAAACAGCCTCAACTTGTGTCTGTTGAAGCATGATTTCACTCACCCATATGTAATAGGGATTCAATGTATCTCTGAAGCTCAGTTTTCTATGATTCTTCAAATACCAAGCTTCCAGTTTTTTGATATCCATTAAAGTGCTGTCACCCTGACTCCGCAATGTTCAATCATATCATCAATCTTGGTCATCGTCGACATCACGATGCCGTGACAAACGACAATAATCTTCTGATAATGCTTGTATTTTTCCAATGCGTTTCTCACTCTATTTTTTAGAACTTCATATTCTTCCCAATGATACATATGATCTTTCGTACGGACACCCTTGGCGCTCATATATTCTTCATATGGACCATTGCCCATCATTTCGAACTTGAATGTCACATCCGGCATCCACTCATGTAGATCATTTTCCACTGTGAGCTTAATGCCAGTTGCTCTAGAAATGATTGCTGCTGTCTGTAAAGCTCTCGTATAAGGTGATGAAACGATGAGTTCTGCACCTTTTAAAATGGGATCTAATGCACGTTGTTCTGCTTGTTCAACGCCTCTATCGGTCAATTTCCCTAAATCGTAGCCCATTCCAAAATAATTCCTGGCTAAGACTTCATCGTAGCGTGGTTCTCCGTGCCTGATTAGTATGATTTCTGTACTCATGTTTTGATTCACCTCTTTTTACATTATAGCATATTCCATAAAGCATTTTCAGTACGCGAGACTTTTATAAATGTTATACTATAAAAGGTTTAAGGAGGACAAGATGT
>DOYO01000116.1:4421-6691 GCA_003518475.1 Acholeplasmataceae bacterium | reverse complement strand
GTTTGCTGAATGAGATCGATTTGTTTGGTTGTAGGTTTCAGTCTATAGACATAACCTTTCATGGTTTCATTCATATCATCCATCCCCTTATATCGCTATTTCTATACTTGTATTATATCATATAATGATATAAGGTAGCTTACTTATTTATAGATATTTTAAAGATTAGAAAAGAGTGTTTCATTTATCTCCCACTTAATTCTTTGAAGAGGGAGTTTTCTGAAACATATTAAATAAAGGAGAAATAGACATGAACTTAAAAGAAAAATCAAAGAATGAAAAAATCAGAATCATTGTATTATACAGCGTCATCTTACTGTTGGTGCTCATCGGATCATTCGCCAACATCATATTTCCTGATACTCAGTTTGCTGCCATCATCAGCAACAGCATCGGAAAGTTTTTCAATATCATCGATTTCTTCGCGAATAACTATGTCATCATCCTAGAAAGCGTGACTGTCGTCATCTTCATCTGGATCTTGAATAAGTTACTTATTCTTGTTGTTGCTCTCCTAACGAAGAAGGGTCAGCGCAGTGAAACCATCGGAAGGCTGTTAAACAGCGTCATCAGCTATTTAAGCGTACTGATCGCTATCTTCCTTATCCTTAGTGCTTGGGGCGTTCAAACGCCTACACTGCTCGCTGGAGCAGGTATTTTGGGGTTGGCATTAAGCTTTGGCGCACAGAGTTTGATTGAAGATATTTTCTGCGGACTCTTCATCATCTTTGAAAAGCAGTTCCAGGTCGGGGATATCGTTGAAGTGCTGAACACCAGAGGTACTGTTAAAGAAATTGGACTCAGAATCACGAAGATTGAAGATTTTGAAGGCAATTTACTCATCATCAACAACTCTGATATCAGAGGAGCAATCAACACGTCTGCCAATCTTTCACTTTCTAAGTGCGACATTTCCGTTTCTTACGGACAAGATATTGAAAAAGTTGAAAAAGTCATCAATGAAAATCTGCACGATATCGCTAAAAAAATTCCACTCATTAAAGGAAAAATCACTTATGCTGGGGTTCAGCAGCTTGCAGACTCCTCAGTCGTGCTTCGGATTATCGCTGAAACTGATGAAATTAATAAATTCAAGGTCTTAAGATCTTTGAATCGTGAACTCAAGATATTATTTGATAAGAACCAAATAGAAATTCCATTCCCACAGCTTGTCATCCATCAAAAAGAACAGAAATAATAAAAAGAGAGTTCACTTTCGTGGACTCTCTTAAAATTTTGTTTTCGTTAACTTAGCGTAAGCGTCTAGCGACAAATGCGAACATCATCGGTCCTGTGTGAATTCCAAGAACTGGAGTCAACGGAGAAATGACGAGTGTGCGAACATTCAAATCTTTTTTTAATCTTTCTGAAAGTTCAGTCGCTTTTTCTAAATCATTGCCGTAATGAACTGTCAAGTCAATCAAATCTGTTCCAAACTTCTTAACCATCAGGTCCTTCATGGTGATGAGAGAGCGCTGCAAGCCAAATCCTTTGGATAAGGTGATGTAGACGCCTTCATCATTGACAGTAATAACTGGCTTGATGTGCAGAAGATCGCCAACCGTACCTTCAACTTTGCCGATTCTACCCCCACGCTTCAAATACTTCAGCGTGTTGATCGTATAGATCGCCAAGCTGTCTTCAAAACGTAGTTGATCGAGCAGTGGTACAACTTCAATCATCGGTTTATTAAGATTGATGAGTTCCATTGCATATTCTACAATATAACCCAATCCGCCACCTAAAGTCTTCGAGTCATAATGAGTAATTGTCAATCCTTCAACATTTTGCAAAGCCAATCTGAATGCGTTGAACGTACCGCTTAACCCTGATGATAGGTTGATCACTAAAACATCAGTGTAGTTTTCTTTCTTAAGTTTGTCTAATAAAAGATTTAAGTCATCAATGCTGGGCAAGCTGGTCGTGATCGTGTGATCATCTAACTGTTCATAGACCTTCTCTGCTGTAATTTCAATTTGATCACGATAGCTTTTGCCATCAACCAAGATCATCAGTGGAATCACAAAGAGGTTTTTGAACTTCTTCAGTAAATCTGGTAATAAGTTTGCTGCAGAATCGGTAATAACAGCTGTTTTCATTTTCTCTCCTTAGAATTTTTTTGATATATTTGCAGACTTTGGATCTCACAACTTCATTGAGTATCCATGTCGGACGAATTCATATTCACATTGAACATTATTGAAATAAAATTGAAATAAATAATTGTTCATGTTAAGAATAACACGAATTTTAAATAGTGTCAATTTTAG
>DOYO01000116.1:0-4300 GCA_003518475.1 Acholeplasmataceae bacterium | reverse complement strand
AACTGCCGTGCGGCTTGCTACTACAGCTTCACGTTCGCTGATGATCAAAGCTTTATCTTCTTCAGAAAGTGTAGCTCCAAGATCTCTAAACGCTTGAATTGAAGTTTTAAGTGTTGCGAAGTCGGCTTTGTTTCCTTCATGCAAGATGATATTGTTCGCGTGAAGTAATGCAATGCTTGTATAGAGGCTTCTTGCATATTCAATCTTTTCTTGAACTGTGAGTTCCAAGGTGACAGATGACAAGAGATAGCTTGAACTGGATTCTATGGCGTTGACTTCTTGTTCATTGATGTCAAGGGATGAGGATTGATCAAGATCTGTTGTTGTTTGAATGGTTGATGAAGCTGAACGTTCGAATCTTCCTAAAGCATCATCTGCCGTGCAACCCACTAATACTATTGCTGATAAAACCAATAATGCGATTAAACTAAATTTTTTCATGTTTATTTCTCCTTTTTTATGGTTTCAGTATAGAGGATGTTCTTTTTTTATTCTACCAAATCATCGGTATCTTGCGAAAACATGGCTTTAAGTTACAAAAAAATGGAAACCAGAGGTCTCCACTTCATTTTCATGAGAATTTATCGTAATAAACGTTTTCTTTTCTAATCTCATGCTTGTTAAGAACTTTGATGCATGCATTGATCATGCCAGGGGATCCGCATAAATAGGCTTCAGCTTCTGATAAATCGCCGATGTTCCGATCAACGACATCTGTAATCAATCCGACTTGTCCTGTCCAGTTGTCTTCTGGAAGAGGTTCAGATAATGCGGGGTAGTATTCAAAGTTGGGGAATTCTTTTGATAGTTCAAGGAATTCTTCTGTATAGTATAAGTCTTTCTTGGTTTTGGCACCGAAGAAGTACTTAACTTTTCTTGGCATGTTCTGATCTCTTAAGTAATAGAGGATGGAGCGGATTGGAGCTTTTCCTGAACCGCCTGCGATACAAATCATATCGCGGTTCGATTCTTCTTGAAGATAAAAGTCTCCGTAAGGACCTGTCAAGGTGATTTTATCTCCAACCTCCAAGGCTTTATGCACGAATGTTGTCGCTTTTCCGCTTGGAACCTGTCTGATGATCAATTCAATCTCATGAATGTCTTTTGGATTGGATGCGATGGAATATGCTCTGATAACATCAATGCCTGGAACATTCAACTGAGCGTATTGTCCAGGTTTGAAATTCATATGATCAGGATCAATCATCTTGAATCTGACAAGCTTGATATCATGGGTCAGATCTTCAATGTAGCTGACTTTAGTTTTATATTCCTTCGCATTAAGAAGTTCCTTGGGAATTTCAATCTTCATATTGTCTCTGACTTTGACCTGGCAGCTCAAACGGATGCCTTCTGCTCTCTCCTCAGCATTCAAGAAGGGCTCTTCGGTCGGCTTGATTTCTCCGCCGCCTTCAATCAATTTGAATTTGCAAAGACCACAAGTCGCTTTTCCACCACATGCTGATGGAATGAAGATTTTGTGTTCAGACAATGTACTTAAGAGTGATCCATCACTTTTAACAGGGATGATCTGATCTTCATTGATCTGAATGATTTTTTCACCACCTCCACCCAATGCTTTTTCAGCAAGGAGAAGAAGAATGGCGATGACGACGAGAACGCCGATGAGTATGAGTGGTACGAACAAGTATTCCATATGACGCCTCCTATTAAATGTTTGCGATACCTGTGAAACCGATGAATGCGAGCGCTAAGATGCCCAATACGATGAAGACGATGCCTTTGCCGGCAAGTCCTCTTGGAACATCTGAGTTTTTTGACATTTTTTCACGAATGCCGGCAACCAAGACGATTGCGAGTAACCAACCCACGGAAGATCCGAATGAGAAGGCTGCAGTTTCTAAGAATGTGTATTCTCTATTCACGAAGAATAAGGATACTGCTAAGACGACACAGTTCACGGTAATCAAAGGCAGATAGATTCCAAATGCGCTATATAATTTAGGAATGAATCTTTCCAAGAACAATTCAAGAAATTGAACAGTAGCGGCGATGGTGATGATGAAGACCAAAAGCGCCAAGTTTGTTGTACCGGTTGCTTTAAGGAGTGAATAAATCGGCCAGTTGATGATTCCAGTGATGGTAACAACGAACACGACAGCGATTCCCATGCCTTTCGCATTCTTCACATTGGTGGAGATTGCGATTAACGGGCACATGCCAAGGATATAAACTAGCGCGATATTATGATTTAAGATGGTACCCAGGATGATTTCAAATAAGTTTTGCATTATTGTTCAGCTCCTTGTGGTGATTCATAGTAGTGCGTGAGTTCTCTGATGAGCCAGATGAAGAGACCTAATATAAAGAATCCTCCTGGCGCCATTGCCATCACGACCCAGTTGACCCAACCGTCCGGCATGACTCTGAAATTCAAAATCGTTCCGAATGCCAAGGCTTCGCGGATAATCGAGACTGAAATTAAAACATATGTATAACCCATGCCGCTTGCGAATCCGTCAATCAAGGTATACTTGACAGGATTTTTAACTGCGAATGCTTCCGCACGACCCATGACGATACAGTTGGTGATGATCAACCCTACATACGCGCCTAATGCTTTCGCAATGGTTGGGAAATATGCTTCCAAGAATAATTGAACGGAAATAACAAATGCGGAAATGACAACCATGTAAGTTACCATTCTAACCTTTGCGGGAATAAGTTTCCTGATTAGGGAAATGGTTGCTGAGCTCGCCATGACAACGAATGTCACGCCTAAACCCATTGCAATCGCATTTTCAACCTTATTGGTTACAGCAAGAGAGGAACAAATACCTAAAACTGCAATCACGATCGGATTATTTCTTGATAATCCATCTTTCATGATGTTATACCATTTTGTATATTTCATTCTGATGAGTTTCATGCTGTCCTCCTACTCGTTATAGCTTGTCCAAGCATTCAAATGCTCGGTATAAGCTGTATTCAGTATCAATTCAAATGCTTTTGATGTTCTAGTCGCCCCGGTGATGGCATCGACTTCATTGTCGGCATTTTCTGATGAGTCGTTCGCAATCAAGATATTAGGAACCATTTTTATACCTTCAAATCGTTCTAGATATTCCGATTCAGCGACAACGCCGCCTAAGCCTGGTGTTTCTTCCTGTTCCAGGATGGTGATTGATCTGATGGTTTCAAAATCAGACTCTAGCGTGATGATTCCTTTGATCGGGCCCCATACGCCGCCGCCTTCAAACAAATAACTTACTGCGCCAGTTTCATTATCTACATAAAATGTAAAACCATCCGTCACGATAACTTCAACTGAATCATCAAATACATCATGTATGTTCGCGAGTGTGTATGAAATATCGTAAGCATTCAAGATTGTTGATTTAAGTTCTGCTTCCTGGTTTGCTGCAATGCGGTCTCTGGTCAAATAATCCATACCGAGAAGAAGAGCGGATGTCACAGTACCTAAAATAATAACAAATAAAAGCATTTTTATGTTTTGGTTCATGAGGAGACCTCCACAGTTTCCAATTTGACTGGTTTTTCCGTCATGCTGTCAATGATTGGTGCGATTGCGTTCATCAAAATGATTGAAAAAGTTACTCCCTCAGGAAAGGCAGCAAAATTACGAATAATGACCGTGAGCAAACCTAAACCCACGCCATAAATCATTCGACCCTTGCCATTGATGGGTGAAGTCACAGGGTCGGTTGCAACAAAGAATGCTCCGAAGAGCAGACCACCTACAATCAAGGATAGGAAGGGATCAACGAAGGAAGCTGGAGCGATCAAATTGCCCAGGAAGGTAATGGCAAATACAGATCCAATGTAAAATACAGGGGTACGCCAATCAATAACCTTTAAAAGAATCAAAAGGAAACCTAAGACAAGGATCCCTATTCTAAAGGTTTCACCCAATGTTCCAGGTACATTGCCAAAGAAGAGATCAAATGTCTCATAAGGGAATGCAATGCCCCTGTTCAAGGTATTCAGAGGAGTTGCTGCTGAAACGATATCAGTTACAGGATTCAACCACATCGTGTTCATGAATGCTGGAAATGAAATCAGGATGAATAATAAACCGACCAAGGATGGATTGAAGATATTTTTTCCATGTCCTCCGAAAATCGATTTACCGAAGAATGTGCCAAATGCGATACCCACACCTGCGATCCATAAAGGAAGTGTTGGAGGTAACATCAGGGTAAACACCAAAGGCGTAACCAGGAAGGATGTCCCTAGCTCTTTTTTTCTAAGCTTGGCGAATGTGAATTCGACTGCTACCGAAACTGTGATGGAAACAGCTGCAAGAAGCAGTACGTGA
>DOYO01000139.1 GCA_003518475.1 Acholeplasmataceae bacterium | reverse complement strand
GTGCCAACAATCTTGGTATGTCTTACACCTTCAACGTACTCAGTAACCTTAATTGTTTCATCCAGTCTGAAAAAAGCATTGACTTCCTGTAGTTGAACCAATGAGATTGTAAACAGCAATAAGATAAAAACGAGTATTTTTTTCATGTTTTATCCCTCCTACACAACAGGTAACACAATATCGACGGTTCCCACATTGGAAATCTCGAAGACAAGGTGATAGCTGGTTTCTCCAACCTGAAGCATGAAATCCATGCCTGAAATGTAATTATCGGTGATCGTCATTTCAAAATTAGATAGGACGCTTCCAGGAAATGCTTCTTCAAAGAAGAGTTGAACATCATCATGGTTTTCCATATTTAATAAATATTTATCTGTATTAAAAGTAAACCAGCTTGGATCAAAGTCTTTAAAGAATGCATAACCATCTGATGAACTTTCTTCAACTGTGGTTTTTGAGTATTGACTGCCTTGTGGACTGTACTGATAAAGAATTCCTTGTTGTCTTTCAAAGTATTCCTTTTGTAGATTCATTTCAAAGGATGATTTTTCACCATCGAACTCGATGATGATGTCATACAGATCAAATCCATTTTGAATGATGATATCCATTTGATAATTGGACATATCATCTGCATAAATCAGTGCGTCTCTTAACGCAATCTCTTCAGGCTCTAAAATGATTTCACAGACTCCATTGATGTTTTCTTCATTGGTTCCGCAAATGAGTTCTGTTTCTTGTACTGGCTCTTCTTCACACCCTTGCAGGTAAAACAAGCCAAAAAGCATAGCGATAAAAATGATTTTCCTCATATTTATTTCCTTTCTGATTGAAAATGATGATTCACTGCCATAAATAAATCATATCGTTTGAACATATTCATTTTATTCTTCTTTCTATGAAAATAAATGCCGAATAGTAAAAAAACAGGATATACATCATCTAAAAAATTAATATCACAAAGAAAAGAGGGCATTTTTCGCCCTCTTTGATGGATTGAAGATATTCAATTCATTTAATCTCAAGCAAGATCAAAACGATCTGCTTGCATCACTTTATTCCATGCAGAAACAAAGTCAAGAACGAATTTTTCCTTGGCATCATCTGCAGCATACACTTCAGAGATTCCTCTTAGTTCAGAATTGGAACCAAACACCAAGTCAACCCGCGTCGCAGTCCACTTGAGTTCTCCGGTTGCTCTATTTCGTCCTTCATAGATACCCTGACCTTCAGTTACTTCCTTCCACGCGGTATCCATATCAACCAAATTGATAAAGAAGTCATTGGTAAGCACTTCAGGAGTCATGGTGAATACTCCATATTTGGATTTTCGGAAGTTCGTGTTTAACACGCGCATTCCACCAACTAAAACAGTCATTTCAGGAGCTGTGAGCGTTAAGAGTTGCGCCCTATCGACCAAAAGTTCTTCAGCTGAAACTGATAATTTAGGTTTCATGTAATTTCTAAAGCCGTCTGCTTTAGGTTCAAGCACTTTAAATGATTCTACATCTGTCTGTTCTAATAATGCATCTGTTCTTCCTTGTTTGAATGGAACAACAATTGAATATCCTCCACGTTCAGCAGCTGACTCAATAGCCGCACAACCTCCTAAAACAATGAGATCTGCTAAAGAAATCTTCTTTATACTCGATTGTTTTTGATTGAATTCAGTTTGTAATTTTGTTAAGATTTTTAATGCCTTATTTAATTTTCTGGGTTCATTGACTTCCCATGTTTTCTGCGGTTCGAATCTGATTCTTGAGCCGTTTGCTCCACCACGCTTGTCAGAGCCCCTGAAGGTTGATGCTGATGCCCATGCCGTAGATACCAGTTCTGAAATAGACATTCCAGAAGAAAGTAATAAGCTCTTTAACTCGCTAATATCTTTTTCATCTACAAGTTCATGATCAACTGGAGGTACCGGATCTTGCCAGATCAATGCTTCAGCAGGAACTTCAGGTCCCAAATAACAGGAACGAGGACCTGAATCACGGTGTGTCAGTTTAAACCAAGCACGTCCGAAAGCATCTGCAAATTCCGCTGGATTCTTGAGAAACCGCTTAGAAATCGGTTGATAAATAGGATCCATTCTCAATGCCATGTCAGCAGTCGTCATCATTGGAGCATGTCTCTTCTTTGGATCGCTTGCATCTTCAACAGCCAAAGCTGCTTTTGGATCTGATGGAACCCATTGGAATGCTCCAGCAGGACTCTTAATCAAATTCCAATCATATTTAAATAGGGTAATAAAGTATCCCATATCCCATCTGGTTGGCATAGGTTTCCATGCCCCTTCAATACCGCTACCAATCGTATCTCTGCCTTTACCGCTTTTAAAAGTACTCTTCCAGCCAAGTCCCATGTCTTCAAGTGGAGCTGCTTCAGGTTCTCTGCCCACATGGGTCGCAGGACCTGCGCCATGGCATTTACCGAAGGTGTGTCCACCAGCGATCAATGCTACCGTTTCTTCATCATTCATCGCCATACGTTTGAATGTTTCCCTGATATCAACACCTGAGGCAACTGCATCAGGTACGCCGTTAGGTCCTTCAGGATTCACATAAATCAATCCCATTTGAACAGCAGCAAGCGGATTTTCTAAATCACGTTTACCTGAATAGCGCTTATCGCCAAGCCATTCAGCTTCAGAGCCCCAGTAAACATCTTCTTGAGGTTCCCAAACGTCTACACGGCCACCGCCGAATCCGAAAGTTTTGAATCCCATGGATTCTAATGCGCAGTTACCAGCAAGAATCATTAAATCAGCCCAAGAGATTTGTTTCCCGTATTTCTTTTTGATCGGCCACAAAAGACGTCGTGCTTTATCTAAGTTGATATTATCTGGCCAGCTATTGATAGGCGCTAACCGTTGGGTCCCGTCCGATGCTCCGCCTCTGCCGTCTCCCATCCGGTATGTGCCGGCGCTGTGCCACGCCATGCGGATGAATAGAGGACCGTAATGACCATAATCGGCAGGCCACCACTCCTTGGAGTCTGTCATTAATGCATATAGATCATTCTTGATTGCTGGAAAATCAAGCTTTTTAAATTCCTCTGCATAGTTGAAATCAGCACCCATCGGATTGCTTAGTGAAGAGTTTTGACGCAGCATCCTTAGGTTGAGCTGGTTTGGCCACCAATCTTTGTTTGATGGACCGTTACTGGCTGATGGTTTACTTGTTTTTCCTGTTACCGGACATTTTCTTTCTTCCATGATTTGTTTCTCCTTTGGTAAAAAATGGTATATTTTTAGTTTTAATTTGGATTGATGGTTATGAAATTAGATGTCATATTTGTCATTGATATGAAAGATTGATAAATTGATACTATAAAGTTTGATTACCTACATCTTATATCACTTGATAGATAAATACAATACCACAACCTGATTGACATGATTTACCTTAAAGTGGTTTTTAAGGATTTTCATCATTATGAAAAGAAAAAGCTCGTGCAGGATATGAGATTCATATCGTTTGCACGAGCTTAAGGGAATGAACTATTTTTTTGCTAAAGTATCTTTGAGATACGATCAGATACATCCTTTTTAAATCGATCGATATAATCTAGAACATAAGATTTGATATCAAGACTAGGATCTAAAATAAGCGGTGTCAAATCCATGGCGAAGATCAAAGCGCTTGCCTGATCGACGGCATGGGATGTTGAATAAGTCGCATGTGCGACTCTTCTTCCCTGAGTTGCAAGATCGTAACGCTTTCCGCCGATGATCTGTGAATCAAAGACTTCGACTAAAGCTGCAGCTAAATTGGGACGTTCGCTGACATTGAAGACTACCTTTTCGGAATCCAACATCCAATCTAGGTCACGCCATACCTCACATCCATAGACATGCTTGGGTAAAGCGCTCTTCGGAAGCTTGCGCAAAGCTTTAATCACCTTGGTTGTCACTCCGATGTGCGTATCATGCTTGTCAGCAAGATTATGGGTATAAATCACTTCTGGATTGGCAAGCTTAATCAGTTCAGCAAGCTCATCAACGATTTCCGTATTCTTTGGGTCCTTGGTTTCAGCGCTTGGATAATCCAATAAGGCAAGTGCTCCAAATTCTCCGATATAAGCTGCTTTTTTCTGTTCAAGCCTTCTGACCTGAATCATTTCCTGATCTGTATAGTCCTTATAGATTGAATCTCTGGCACTTCCTGAACCGTTTGTTACAACGACACCGAAGAACCATTGGTCATCTTTTCCAAAGCATTTTAAAATGCCATCATACGCCATGATTTCAATATCATCTTGATGTGCAGCGATGGACATGTGGGTGGTGCGCTTGATTGCTTGTTCCGTATCTGTTTGATCTGGGATAAAGAATTCAGCTGTTTTCTTGTTTAGTTTCATCATTGACTCCTTTTTAGTGATGCTTGATTTCAGTAAGGCTTGCTGCCGCGACGGATTGTCCGACGCGTCTATTTTTTTCATCTGGTAATGTTAAATGAATCTTTTTGGCTAGTTCAGGAAATTCCTTCTTAAGAACGAGATTGGCTTGATGGATGATTCTTGTTCCCCCTTCGCCTGAGGTGACTCTGCCCAATACCAAGACATGATCGATATCATAGAATTCTATGTAATAAGCAATCGCATATCCCAAATAGATTCCAATCGTATCAAAGATCATTCCTGCTTGTGTATTACCTTGTTTCAAAAGCAGTTGAACATGACTGAGCTTCTCAGCAGGTGATAAATCGGGACTCAATGATAACCCTGCTCGATCCGCCAATTTAATCACTGCATCCTGAGAGAAATACTTGACGCCGCATCCATAATCCAAAGACCATTCATCAACCATGGCGTCTAAATTATAATCCGCTGGAACGAAAGCNNTCACCGTCATTGGCGACCTCGATGGGAATATCTCCCATTTCATGGGCAATGTTTTTAAACATATCCTTCACATGGAGTTCAAATTCCTTTTGAGGGACCTTGATGAAGAGAGATGCTGCCATGACACGGTTATCGATATATACGCCTGCTGCGCTGACGCCGATGGCATCTACACGAGGCATTTTGGATGCTGCATTCTTGATTGAATCTAAAATACCTTGATAATGATAGTTTGGATCGGTTTGTAGCTTGGGATGCCAGACGACTTCTTCTGAGTAGATAGAAACCCCATCAACAACAGCTGAAACCTTTCGATCGGATCCTCCGGCATCGAATCCGATGCGGCAGCCTTCAAGATGTCTTCCGAGTGGCTTAGATTCTTCATTAGAAACCAGAAGTGCATGAGGGTGAGCTAGTTCAACTGAAAATTCATGTTCATAGATCCTACTCATGAATTCACGATCAAATTCACGCAAACCATTCCTTGAATAAACTGACTTAAGGTATGATCCTATTGAATCAGGACCTGAAAAGACTATTTTCCATCCGCCCTTGATCCAAAGAAGCGCTTTAATCAGACGTTCGATATAAAAACAGTTCGCTTCATATTCATTTTCTTCATCACTGAAGACAAAGGTATTAAATACGGAGGTTGTTCCTTGAGTTCTTTCAATCAGGATGGTTACGGGAACTGGATTGGATGAACGCATGACTGCTTGCTGGTAATTCTTAATCGCGAGAACAGGTGGCATAAAGCCTGGATCAAGTTCCGAGATGATTTTAGGTGTTTGGTTGTATTTGAATGGATTCATAGGAGAAACATCTTCTTTCCGAGGTGATTGATAGTGTCATGAAATGATAACCTATTCTTATCTTACTTTGAATGATAAAGAATTACAACCTTGTGTACAAGATACATGCGTGTTTTGTCGCAAATGAAAAATTTTTTTCAGGTTAAAGAATCGGTAAATCAAAAAGCGTGCGACATCTTCATATCGCACGCTTTGATTTTGATTACGATAAAAATAATTTATGTAGTAGTAGGTATTGATGTTCCTTCAGCCGAGAAGTTATGATCGGGCATGGTTTCAAGAGTTACACTCCATCCTGAGAAGGTGAATCCATCAGGTAATGTGGGTACTGGATAAGTAATTGTATCTCCATATAAATAACCCTGTTCAGCATAAACCAATCCATCAAGATAGTAAGTTATATAATAGGTAGTCTTTACATAATCCCCTGTGATGATCAAATCATGACCTGGCATTGTGGTAAAACTGTTATCCCATACAAAGTCGTGACCTACCATTGGTTCCATGCCTGGCATATTGATGATGGCTCCATATTCCACAGATGGATATGTTTCATAAACAGCGCCTTGATACATCCAAGTGATGGTGTAGCTATTGACTGAATAAATCGCGTTGATAATCCGATTTCCATTCACTAGGAAATCTGTGGTATCCCATGAAACAAAGGTATGACCTTCTTTGGTTGGATATTCTGGAGAAGTGATGGTTGTTCCCGGTTGAACGATTTCTTCTAAGTAAACCTCTTCACCTGACATCCAGGTTACCAAGTAACCAAATGTAATTAAAGTGATGGTGACTTCAGTTTGTTTACCAGAAGAATCTGTGACAGTGATCTTATATCCTTCTTGGGTGAGCAAATCAGTGATAAGAACAGGTTCACCATTCTTGGTAATCATATCAACTGTAGGAACAAGTTCTCCATCAACATTATCTATAATTGTGATTTTCTTTAGTAAATCTTCAACAGTACTATCCAAAGGCATTTCAAGTTCATCAATCGTTTCAGTCCATTGATAAATCTCTTCATCATTTTCTATACTGATTTTTGGTGCGAAGCCATCAATTGGATAAACAGAAACATTCAAGATACCTTCGTTCAAATAAACATCAACGCTCCTTGATACCTCAAGCACTGGATCCGATATTTGCCAACTGAATTCTGCATAATCATTAACATTCCATGGAACTGGATTGGAAATTCTTAAGAATCCATCCGGAGTGACTTTTCCGAAGAAAGCTACCAATTGATACTGACCAAAATCAAGATCTGGTCCCGGAATTTGAAAGGATAGATTTCCATTGAATGTCAGTGTTTGTCCTGTATAGACTTGTGGAATCTCATGATTCAGTTCAATCAATTTACCACCGATTTGAAGTGCATAATATATGCTATAGGATTGATTGTTTTGTAAAAGTGGAGATTGGTTTAAAGTTCCTACCAGACCTGAAGTATTGACCACGCTTGAAGGCATCGTGATCGAACCCGTTAAGTGTGATGATGTATCAATCAAACTAATCGCATCCAAATCATTTTTAGAAGGTAGTTCACTAAAGCTGATTTCATCTAAATCATTCACCATTTGGATCAATACTGTTCTGATGCTTAAATAATTGGTGATGAATGCTTCAGCAGCAACCAATTGTTCAAAACTTCCATACATGTCAGCTGGTCCGCCCATCACATCATTCATCACTGATATTTTTCTACCAATGGTTTCATGGTTTTCATAAACATATCCCAACTCATTAAATAACAATGCAGTATCTCCAAACTTATATATTAATCCAACATCTTCAAAATAAACAGTCAGCATTTCAACAAGCTCAGCAATCGTTGTAGCATCCACATAAAGCGATGCCATGCCATAGTAATTATGATAATAGTCATAATCCCTATATCCTTCGCTTCCGATTATCACGCGAACACTTTGAAGCGTGACATCTCCGGTAACAGAACCTCTATTTCCATAATAACTGCCTTTCGAAGTTCTAAATCCAGCAGTCACTTCAACATCCCATACATCCATGACCCACCAATCCGGCATCGTTTGAAAGCCTTCATCAATTAAAAATGCTTGGGTAGATTCTGAATCTTGATTTTCTTGGTACATTCCACCTTCTTCAACCAATAATGCTTCCACACCATTCATGGATGGAAGGCACAGATCAACGATAAATCCACCATCAAACATTGGATAAATCGTGAGGACATCTGTTGAGGCATCCGGAGAATATACCGTCATGATTGGATTTTCTGGATAGTAGATGAGTTCTCTTACATCATCAATTCCTGGTTGAATGGTGTACCATCCGTAATCGCCTGATACCATGTGCATGTTATTATCATAATACTCAAAGAAGCCTTCATCGTTTAAATTGATTCCACGATAATGATGCATATCTTCTCTAGGTAGATATTGCTCATCCAGCCAAATCGCGTAATAATTAAAATCACGTCCAGCAACAGAATTATGATATCCTAAAACACCTGGATATCCTGGAACTGTGGGGTCTGTATAGATTTGTTCAACCCAGTTTTCAATCACTTCTTCGCCATTCGCGTTATAGTAAACATAAATTTTTTCATAGGAAGTAATGGAGGAAGGAGCATATGCCCAGATCGTATAGAGTTCTACTCGATCTAGTTCTTCATCGTAGTGCAGCAGATACTTAAAATCGTCCTGAGTGACCCATGTATCAACAACCGTCAAATGATCAACCGCCCAGTCGGCACGGCTTCTTGCTTGTGATGTCACCTGGCCAGTGACATCATATAGATTGTTTAAGGCATGAGAATTATATGAGGTTAAGGTCTGTGTGATGACATGATAGCCATCAATGATTGCTGGCATTTGATAAAGATTTTTATGAAAAAGGTATTGTTGCCAGTAGGTATGAGGAATGTAGTTTGAAGGATCATAAGGATCTGAAACGTCTAGTGTAGTTGCTTGATTCAAGATGGAAGATAGAGTTCTGGAACGATGTGTGGATTGTGTTTCAGAGGCTTCAGAAAATATCGTATCCAAATCAATTTCAAACTGAGCATTTTCCAATCTATCCAAAGAAATCAAGAGCTCATCAGCGTTATCTAATCCTGCAATGGGCGTGCCTGTATATTGATAGATTGCATAAACTTCCAAATTATTTTGGACATTGGTAAAAGGAATGTCCCACCCAATAAAGTTATAATTAACAACGGATAATGGAACTGGAGCAGTCGCTGTCCCACCCCTTGGCACAGTGACTGTTTGAATCAAAATACCGTTGAATCCAAAAAATGTAACCGTATAGGTTTCTGATTGCATCATGCCTAGATTGAGCATAGACTGGTCAGAGAATGTAATGATGAGTTCATTTTGAGAATTTAGGATAGCATTGATGATAGTGCGTGTTTGCCCTATCGATAAGGAATCGATCCAAGCTTGATAGGTTCCGATGAACCCCAAAGATTCAACCGCATAATCATAATAATCCATCAAGAGATCCGTCATGGCTTGA
>DOYO01000129.1 GCA_003518475.1 Acholeplasmataceae bacterium | reverse complement strand
ACAAATAATTCTTTGGTTGCTACCAAGGTGATTAAAATCTGACCTTTTAAATTCGTTCTAAACATCATATATTTAAGCACGCGCGGGTTGATCACCATCTTGTGCTCGCTCAAGTACTTTAAGACTTCATTGGTCTTTGCATCAGCCAAAATGAATTCAGAAACTGGAATCAATTTGTTGTTATCCTTACTGAATAAACACAGTGTTAAAAATGGAGTATCCAATACTTGAAATACATTCTTATTCCGGTAATACTTATCTTGATCATCTGAGAGTATTTCATTCATCTCAATATCGATGTTCGCTATTTTTTTTAATGTTTCCTTGGTAATTCTTGATTGCCACTTTTTTTGTTTATCCTTGGATACATGGATAAAATCACAGCTTCCTAATGCGCTGTTCACATCATCCACGCGATCTATACTTCTCTTTAAAATTTCTACGATTTCGCCTTGACCAAAACTCTTTCTCAAGCTTTTGATCTTGACCTTCGCTTCTTCTCCATCAATCAATCCTGGTACGAAAATCACGTATCCTTCAGGTTTGATGATGCCTTGCCCTTGATAATCTAGATCGACTGCAAGTCCTGTAATGATATCACCAACAGTTAACATCGTCTTCCTCCTTATAGTGTGTTGCCAATCCGGCTTGAGATGTTTCCTTATAAGAAGAATGCATGTCAAGTCCAGTTTGATACATCGTTTGAATCACCATATCCAACGATATCTTTCTTGAGTCTGTTAAAAAGAATGCAAGTCCGCATGCGTCAATAGCGCGGAGCGCTGCGACGGCATTGCGTTCGATGCAGGGTATTTGCACATATCCGTTGATCGGATCACAAGTTAATCCCAAATGATGCTCAATAGCGATTTCAGCTGCATATTCCACCTGATCCATGGAAAGATTGAATAAGGTCGCATGCGCTGCAGCAGCCATCGCACATGCGCTTCCGATTTCTGCCTGACAACCAGCGACTGCGCCGCTGATGGAGGCGTTATGCTTGATCAGATTTCCAATCAATCCAGCAACAGCAAGTCCCCTGATCACTCTTTCCTTGGTGACAACCTGATGCTTCTCATGCATATAGTATAACACAGCTGGAAGAACCCCGCACGCGCCGCACGTCGGCGCGGTGACAATCACGCCTCCGCTTGCGTTCTCTTCACTGACTGCGAACGCATAGCTCGCTACCAGTCTGTTTTCTGTAATTTCAGGAACTTCCTTGTGCATGTTTCTACTGAATAGATCAGAAGCTTTACGCTTCATTTTAAGAGGTCCCGGGAGTACGCCCTTGGTGGCGATGCCTCTAACGATTGCTGATTTCATGGCTTCCCAGATGCTTTCTAGGAATTCATGGAATCCCTCACCCTCAACTTGAAAGACATAATCTGCAAGGGTTAAATTGTTACGCATGCAATATTTCTTGATTTCTCTAAATGTTTTATGGGTATAAATCTCTTTTTCATCGTCTTCTTCACCAACAAACAGTATTCTTCCACCACCAACGCTTTGAACTTCTTTTTCAACGATGAGTTGATTATTTTGATAGCCTTTGATGATCAATGTATTGGGATGTCTACCTATTTCTATTTGCGTCAAAAAAGTCACATGACTGGGTGCAAGTGACTCCTTGATTGCTTCTTCCGTTAAGTGCCCTTTTCCGGTTAAGGCTAAAGAATTAAATAATGTAATTTCATAAGAATCAAGGTTTGGATACATATCCTTGATGATTTTAGCCGCTTTGGCTGGACCCATCGTGTGTGAGCTTGATGGACCATGACCGACCTGATACAGTGACCTGATTGAGAGCATGTTAACGTTCGACTTCCTTTTTAATTGCTAAATTTACTCTTTAAATAATCGACGTAATACGTTGGAGAAAAATTTTCCTTGGTTGCGATTAATAGAATTTCTTTAGGTGTCTTGGTGCGTGCATATTTGTGAATATGTTCCTTTAACCATTGATTGATCAAAGATATTTGATTGGATGCGATGGCTTCATCGATATTGAGTTCCTTATTCATCGCTTGGTAAATCTGGGCTGCATAAGCTGAACCGAGCGCGTAAGTTGGGAAATAGCCGATGGCTCCGCCTGACCAGTGAATGTCTTGCAGAACACCTTCTTTATCCGTGGTTGGTCTCTTTCCAACGTACTCTGCCATCAGTTGACGCCATTTCTTNNGCTTCAATACGGATAAGCGAACGTTTGGCTTGATTGATGAAACGGTAGAATTCTTCAACTGAAATGTCTTTAAGTTGTTTTGGAAAAAGTTCAACGAGCTTAGGATAATGAACTCTCCAAAATGACAAGGATCTGCCAATCATATTTTCGTACATTCTGGACTGTGATTCATGAATCCCCATGGATGTTCCGCCATGCAGCATCGTATCATCATATTTGGAATCATTTTGCAGTTCATAAATGGCATGACCCATTTCATGGATCGTAGAGAAAATACTGGATGCCACATTATCTTCGTGATAATGCGTCGTGATTCTTGTGTCTACACTGCTGACACCCGAAGTAAATGGATGTGCGCTTTCTTTAATTAATCCCTTATTGGAATCATAACTGAAGACATTCATCAAATAATTGGAGAACTTTTCCTGCTTGTCAGCTGGAAAATTCGCTCTTGTCAATTTTTTATTGAATTTATAACGATTTGTCTTGGTGACTTCAAGAACGAAAGGAACCAATTCTTCCTTCAATTTGTTAAAGAATACATCATATTCCTTCACGCCCATGCCTTCTTCAAACATATCAAGAAGCACATCATAACCCTTGAGTTCCGGTGTTTCTAAGTATTTAACGAGTTTGCGGTTGAACTCAACTATTTTTTCTAGAGTTGGAGCGAACATATCAAAATCATTTTTTTCTTTCGCCTGTGCCCAAATATGTGATCCTGACTGTGTCAAAACCTGATAGTCGATCCATTCATTTTTTGGAACCTTCTTGACAATGCGAAGTCCTTTATAAGCATTCTTGATTTCAACTTTAAAATCAGGGTCATTCAATTGATTTAAATTTTCATATAATTTTTCAATGGCATTCATAAATTTAGGATCGGATTCTAAAGCATATGCTTCTTCCGCCATCACTTGAAATTGCTTGCTTCTGTAGTTAACGGATGCATCTGGAGCTTCAGTTTCCTGATCCCAGCCCATGAGCCAAATGACATATTCAAATGCTTTGAGCTTTTTTCTTGTCTCATTATAGATTTTAATATATTTTTCCATACATTTCTCTCTTTCTTAACGCCGTTTTAATCATTATACCATGTTTTTGTACACAAAAACTGGGTGGATTTATAGAAAATACAGCGTAGCAACCCCAAAATAAATGACTAAGGCGACTAAGTCGTTGATGGTTGTCATAATCGGACCTGATGCCGCTGCTGGGTCTGTTCCCATTTTATTAAACAGAATCGGAATCATGACTCCTAAAAAAGAAGAGATGAACATCGAACTGAAGATGGCGATAAAGACGACAAATGCGATTTGATAGGGCACTTGATGTCCTGTTGGAACGATGCTCAAGAAGATACTAACAAAAATGAAAGATGCAATCCCCAGCATCAAGCTATTCATGAATCCGACNNTTTTTGGGAACCTTCTTCCCGTCAAAGGCATCCGTATTGAATCCTAATATGGTGACAGCGAGCGCTTGAGTGCCGATGTTACCAGCCATCCCTAAGATCAAGGGTTGGAATAAAACAAGGGCTGTAACTTCAATGATGGTTGCTTCAAAAATGGATAAAAAACTAGCGACAAAAAGTTCTAAAACGACAGCGATCATCAGCCATGGAAGTCTTTGCATGGATCTTGTCCAAGCACTTGACGTGGAGTCATGATCATTCAACAAGGCCATTTTCTGATAGTCATACTCAACATTTTCAATCAATTCATCGAAGACGTCATCTGCGGTAACGATCCCGATAATCCGGTCTTCGTGATCAAGAACCGGAATAGCTTTTCTATCGTAGTCCTTGATGGTTTGGATTGCTGTTTCGATGGATTCATCATCATAGACGAAATGGAAATCTTCGTTCATGATGTCTTCTAGCTTTTTGGTGCTTCTTGCGATAATCAATTCCTTTAGATCAATGACCCCGACCAATCTTTTTTCATCATCAACGACATAAATTCCATCGATATAATCGTTTTCCTTGGAGGTGGTGGTAATCATGTTGGTAGCATCCTTTATGGTGCTATCTATCTGAATTTGAATAAAGTCTGTGGTCATGATGGAGGCTGCGACATCTTCATCATAGGTCATCAGGAGTTGGATGGTTTTGGCTTTGACCTGTGATAAAAGCTTGTAGATAGCCTCTCTTTGTTCTTCTTCAAGATCTGAAATGAATTCCTTCAAGTCATCGCTTTCTATTTTTCTAAGGAGTGCTTTTTTCTGGTTTTCTTCAAGTTGGTTTAGTAAATCCAGTTGTTCTTCAACTTCTAGTTCAATGAAAACTTCTGAAAGTTGAGATAACGAGACCAGACTTAAAAATCTCTTCTTTTCTGCTTCATCAAAGTCGAAATATAAAACTGCCAAGTCATAGGCATACATCGATTGGAAAATCTTCTTGAGTGAAGCATCTGAATGCTTGAAATTTACCTTTTTATGCATATCAGACACCTCCTAAAATCAAGGTCGCGAGACCAAAATAGATAATGAGTGTCGTCACGTCGATGATGGTCGTGATGAAAGGACCTGAAGCGACTGCAGGATCGAATTTAAGCGCTTTGATGGTTAATGGAATGAGGATTGCCAGTATAGGTGCGATAAAGACAGTGATCCATAAGGATAATCCAACGATGAAAGAAATCAGAAGTGGCTGCGTGGTGAGCGATGTATTTAATAATGAAACCACAAACGTCATCCCGAAAGCAATGCACCCGATGACAAATCCATTCATCAGTCCTGTCAGTATTTCTCTTGATGAATTTTTAATCAAGCCCTTTTCATTCGTATTGAACATTCTAAGCGTTACCGCCAATGTTTGTGTGGCGACATTCCCGGCGGATGCGGAAATCAAGGGTTGAAAGATGATTAAAACAGCGACTGTCGTTAAGACATCTTCAAATAATGAAGTAATCATCGCTACCGGAATGGCGAACGCCAATAAAGCGATTAACCAGGGAAGTCTGTGAAATGCAGTCTTCAAAGGATGGCTATCTCTTGTTTCAGGCAACCCAGCAAGCTTTTCAAAGTCTTCCTGAGCTTCTTCTTCATAAATATCCAAGGCATCATCGACTGTGATCATGCCTAATAGTTCACGATTCAGATTACAAACAGGCATTTCGTTGATTTCATAATTATTCATCGCCTGCACGGTTTGAATGATTGGATCCTTATCTAAAACATAATGGGATTCTTCAACAATATCTTTGACAGGCATGGGAGTTTTCGCTTTAAGCAGTTTTTTTAATGGAACAATCCCTAAAAAATGGTTTTCATCATCGATGACGAAAAGCGTACTGATGGTTTCCACATCCGCAGCTTCTTTGATGACAAGCTTTGTTGCCTGTTTGACATCCATGTCTGGTGTTAACACAATGATCTGATTGGTCATTGCTGAACCAGTTTCATCTTCATCATATTGAATCAGCTGAACAACATCAGCCTCATCTCCAAGTTCAGCCAACAAGTCTTCCTGTTCATCATCTTCTAGTTCCTGAATGATGTCTGCGGCATCATCCGGTTCCATCATTTCAACAAGTTGTTTTTGCTTCTTCAAATCGAATTCAGATAAAATATCAGCTGCTTTTTCGCTATCCATGTAGGCGACCAAATCCGCTAATTTTTCATCGGAGATGACTGCGTATACCTTCAGTCTTTCTTCTTCGGTCAAGTCAAAAAAGAGTTCAGAAAGGTCATGCGCATGGACATCTTCTAAATAGACTTTAAGCAGGTCTTTATTTGAATTTTGAATCATTTCCTTGAGCATTACCCTCACTCCCTTTCTTCGAAACCATTGTAACACAGTAAACTAAACTTTCAACTTTTGCAAAGAAAAAACATCAATGCTTTTTCAAGTTAGAAAAAATGCAGTGATGTTTATGAATTAACCTTCTGTCCAAAGAGCATCTTCGCTGTTTTCATGCTGATGGTCTTTTCTTCAGAATCTCGTTTGATCTTGATAATTCCATTGAACAAATCCTTTTCAATGACTTGATAATGATCATAAAGTTTGATATTCTGTTCGTTCAGATAAACCAGCAGTTCCTTGAAATCTAAAACACGTGTGATCTCAAAGACATCATGAACCTCCAGATCAGCGAGTGAAAGATTGGTTGTAGGTTCCATCTTCCCTTTTAAATCAGGAATTGGATTTCCATGCTGGCAATGAATCGGATCTCCCAGATAATGATAAAGCTTTTCTAAAACTTGATCGCTTGTCGCATGCTCGAGCATTTCTGCATCCTCATGTACGGATTCCCAAGAGAATCCAAGCTTTTCTGTTAAGAAAACTTCCCATATGCGGTGTGAGCGGATCATCCGGATAGCAACTTGCTTGCCCTTCGTGGTCAAAGACAACCCCTTATAGGGGATAAAGGAAACAAGTTTTTTCCCTTCCAGCCTTTTCACCATCTCGTTCACACTTTGATCGGTATATCCAAATCTCTCAGCGAGTTCATTCGTCTTGATCAGAGATTGATTTTTTTGTGTGGTCAATTCATAAATCGTTTTTATATAATCTTCTTCAGCACGATTCATATCCATTCACTTCTTTCTTCTTGATTAGCCTAAAGCGACGTCGAGGATCATCATGATGATAAATCCAATCATCACGCCAAGTGTAGCGAAATGCGCACCCTTGGGTGTTTGTTTCTGTTGAGCTTCAGGAATGAGTTCCTCAACCACAACGTAAATCATCGCGCCAGCCGCGAATGCCAATGCATATGGCAATACAGCACTCACATAAAGCACCAAAATAGCGCCTAATACCCCAGAAATAGGTTCAACAAGCCCTGAAGCTTGTCCAAGTAAAAACGCTTTGGTCCGTGTCAACCCTTCTTGTCTCAAAGGAATTGCAACGGCTGCGCCTTCTGGGAAATTTTGAATCCCGATACCGATGGCGAGACCGATCGCGCCAAGTGTAGCAGCGATTGGATCTCCTGTCGTATAATGAACCGCACCGAATGCGACCCCGACAGCCAGACCTTCTGGTATGTTATGCAATGTGATTGCGAAAACGAGCAATATATTTCTTTTAAGCTTTGTAGGCAAGCCTTCTTTATCATGGTTGAACCCTAAATGCATATGAGGGATGAGCTTATCCGCTACATAAAGGAAGATCCCTCCAAAAGCGAATCCAACAGCAACCACAATCCAAGAAATGACACCTTGCGCTTCCGCCATTTCAATGGCAGGTGCCAAAAGCGACCAAAATGAAGCAGCAATCATCACCCCGGATGCGAATCCTAAGATCAGATTGAAGATGTTGCGTTCAATATTCTTAAAGAAGAATACTAGACTCGCACCTAGTGCAGTCAAACCCCACGTGAACAATGTTCCAATTAATGCCTGTACCCAAACCTCTAAACCCATGAACCATGTCAGCATTATACCACCTTTTTCTTTCCAGTTTTAAGGTATGCCTTAAAACCAATTTAAGTATATCATGATTCATTCTCCGTGTCAACAAAAAAAAGGAGAAGACTAAGCTTCTCCGCCAATCATTAAGGATTCAATGTAAACACTTGGGCTTCCGATACCGGAAAGATTGAACTTAAAGTCCGATCCAATTCCTGTCACGTGATTCAACGCTTCAAAGAAGTTTCCTGAAACGACAATCATCTTTACCGGATGATCAATCTTGCCATTGACAATCTTGAAACCAGATGCCTGCAAGCTGAATTCACCTGAGACAACCTTAACGCCTGCATGAAGACCGACAAGGTCTGTGATATAAACTCCATCCTTGATATCGATAATCAGCTTATCAAAAGATGTGAGCGTGGGTTCAATATAAAAGTTAGTTGTAGAAATACCGCCGTTGAATCCATTGCCTGTAGGTTCTTCTTTAAAAATGGAAGCAGTTTTCAAGCTGTGGTTGAATCCTGTGAATACGCCATTTTTAACGACATAACGTTTCTGGCATGCGACGCCTTCATCATCAAATGGATTTTTGAAGTAAGCATCTGGATGCAAGGGATCATCAATTAAGTTGATATGCGTTCCTGCAATTTGTTTTCCGACCTTATCCTTTAATGGTGTGAGGTTGCGGTAAGCAGCTTCTCCCGAGAAGATGGATGTAAAGACGTCAAGAACGTCTGCAAACATCTCATTGGAAAATACTACAGGGTAAGATCCAGTTTTAATGGAGATTCCACCGAGCTTGGATACACCTTGCTTGATTGTGGTTTCCGCCATTTCTTTGGCATTGAATTCACTGAACTTTTTAGCGAGCTTGATGTCATAAGCGGTTTTAATATCTTCACCCTTCTGAAAAACACCGATCGCGTACGCATATGCATAGGTATTATGACGCTCTAGATGCAAACCCTTGGAATTCACTAACGTTGTTTTCGTATCCAGTTCCTGATACATCGTCGATTGAACCTGGGTAACAAATTCGTTGTCTAAGATATGCTGTTCAAGCTTCTTAAGCATATCAATCTTTTCAGTCACTGGAACACTTCCAAAATCGAACAATTCGTCCTTGACTTCAGGATATGATTTTGAACCGGCATAGATGATTGCAGGTTCAACGACAGTCAATGCTTTTGCATTTTCGATCAATTGATTGAGCATTTTGGAAACGTTGAGATTGCTAAAATTTTCGAATCTTACAGTTGAAAGCTTATTGTTGTAAATACCTCTGACTGTCACAGATTCGACATCGCTCACGACATGCTGGTCGAGCTTGCCTTGGTATACAGAAAGCTTTAAACTCTTATTTCTGACAGAGAATACCTGTAAATCGGTAATACCCTTGGATAATCCTAAATCGATCCATTCTTGATACATTATTTTTTACCTCCTGAACCGCCGACGGTCATTGATGAGACACGGATGGTCGGTTGTCCGACATCGACAGGAATGCTTCCTGAAAGTGATCCACACATGCCTTGACCGAATTCTAGGTTGTCACCAACCTTATCGATCTTGAATAGCACATCTTTTCCATGTCCGATCAGCATCGCGCCTCGAACAGGTCTCGTGAGTTTTCCATCTTCAATCATGTAACCTTCTTGAACAGCGAAATTGAATTCACCTGTTGCTGGAACAACCGTTCCGCCACCAAGCTTTTTAGCGAATAATCCATATTTCGTATCCTTGATGATATCTTCAAATTTATCATTGCCTGGTGCGATATATGTTGAGTTCATGCGTGATGTTGGAGAATACTTATAGGACTGTCTTCTGCCTGAACCTGTCGTTGCCATCTTCATTTTTCTTGCATTGCGGTAATCAATTAAATATCCCTTCAGGACGCCGTTTTCAATCAGTAGGTTCTTCTGGGTCGGCATGCCTTCATCGTCATAGGAAAGACGTCCCCATGCACCTGGGACATCACCGTCATCATATGCGGTCACGATATCGGATCCAACCTTTTCACCAAGCTTTCCAACGAATGGGGAAAGACCCTTGGCAACTGCTGTTGCTTCAAGAGGATGTCCGCATGCTTCGTGGAAAATAACGCCTCCAAAAGCATTATGCAAGACGACTGGCATGATTTGTGGAACCATGTCTTCAGCTGTCAATAAGGTGATTGCGCTTTTCGCCACTTCGTTTGCGATCTGGACTGTATCAATGACATCAAATATTTCAAATCCCATGTAACGGCCGGGACCTTCAAATGCCTGCTGCATCTGTCCGTTTTCCTGTGCGACCGCCATCATGATGATTCTGGTATAAGTTCTGATATCATCCTGGTAGATGCCTTCGCTGTTGGCAACTAAAACCTTTTGCTGTGTTTCTAACAGTTGCGTAATCGCTTGAACGATTCTTGGATCATAATTCTTGATTTGTTTGGATAAGTCTTGAAGTCTCTTGGATTTTTCAGAAGTGTGAACCTGATTCATCGGTCTCTTGATGTTATAAGTGAATGGTTTTTTCACACCCAATTTAACAACCTTGGTAAGTTCTCCATTGAAGGATGCTCTAAGATTGTTCACGACACCCAAAATGGATGGGTAAGTGACATCATTGGTGAACCCATAAACTTCATCTAATCCTGAAATCAAACGAACTCCCGCTCCAAATACATTTCCTAAATCAATAGAGGTGACTTCGCCGCTTGTTACACGGATCGATGATGATTTTGTATCCTCGATAAAGATTTCTGCAAAATCAGCACCTGTCGCTAAAGCTTCCGTGAGCAAATGCTGCAATTCTGTTTTTTTAATCATGTTAATCCCCTTTCTCATTACATTTATTTTATTGATTATTATTTAATATGTCAAACCAATCGTTGAAACATGTAATTTTTAAGATATTTAAAAGAGATTGGAGTCCAATCTCTTTATCTATTTAAATGGCTGGAGCACTTTCTTTTTCATCATACTGCAGCTGGTAAAGATTATAATACAATCCCTTAAGCTTCAAGAGTGCCTGATGGCTTCCTTCTTCTTTGATTTCACCCTTTTGCATCACGATGATCTTATCGCTATGCTGGATGGTGGATAAACGGTGGGCGACAATCAGCATGGTCGAGATGTTCATCATCTTTTCCATGGATTCTTGAATCAATTCTTCTGTTTCGCTGTCGATATTCGCTGTCGCTTCATCCAAAATCATCAAACTTGGCTTATAAACCAACGCGCGGGCAAATGAAATCAATTGTCTTTGACCACTTGAGAAGTTATTTCCTCTTTCCAAAACGACATGATCATAACTGTCAGGCAGTTTTTCAATGAATGTATTGGCACCAACATATTCAGATGCTGATTTAACCTCTAAAGGAGAAATAGATTCATCCTTCAATGTGATATTATCATTGATCGTTCCGCTGAACAAGAATACATCCTGAAGCATTTGTCCGATATGTCTTCTTAAGGAAGATCTCTTGATTTTTTGAATATCGATGCCGTCAATCAAAATCTGTCCCTTTTGAATTTCATAATTTCTGACAATCAATCCTAAAATCGTTGTCTTGCCTGAACCTGTCGCTCCGACAAACGCGACCGTATCTCCTGGATTGACTTTAAAACTGATTCCCTTTAATACCCATTCATCTGGGATATAGGAGAACCAGACATCCTTAAATTCGATCGAACCTGTGAATTCATTCAATTCAATCGCATCTTCAGCATCTTCGATGGCCGGCTTGGTATCTAAAACGTCAAAAATTTTTTCAGCGCTTGCAAATGCATTTTGAAGCGTATTGAACTGTTCAGCGATTTGCTGGATGGGTTCAAAGAAATCTCCTACATAAGTATAATAGGTAAACAATAAACCTGCAGTGAACGCCGTCAGCATGACTTCCTGGTAACCGACATATAAAACAATAATGACACCAATCATCGAAATCAGATAAACGATCGGTCTATAAATCCCGAAAACAAGAATTTCCTGCAAATAGCTGTCTCTAAGCTTCTTGCTGTGGGTTCTGAATTCATTTCTCTTCTTCTTTTCCTGATTGAAGATTTGCGTGATCTTGACTCCAGATAGATTTTCAGATAGGAATGCATTCACTTCAGAGACGTTCGCACGCACGCGTCGATAGGACGCTCTGGAAAACTTTCTAAACAGGTATGTCGCAAGCAATACTAAAGGCAATACCATGATCAGCCAGATGGTGATCCGGTAATTTAAGATAAAGAGGACAACCAAAATAGCAACCAGATATAAAACGTTTCTGATCAGGTTGACTGCGACCGATGTATACATTTCACTAATGGTGTTGGTATCGTTGGTGACACGGGTCACCAGTTTTCCAACAGGCACTTGGTTGATCTGTCCGATGGAGAGATGCTCGATATGGTTGAAGACATCATTTCTTAACGTAACCACTGTTTTTTGTCCAACCTTTTGAAGCATCATGTTTTGGATAAATGCGATATAGTTACCGACAATCAACGCACCCAAAAAGCCGATAGACATCCAAACGAGATATCTGATCTGTTCACTTCTGGCTAATGTTTCATCACTGACGATATCAATGGTCAACCCAATCAAAAGAGGGGGGAGCAATTGAATGCCTAATGTTAAAAACATTAAAACAACAATTAAAAGAAATTGTTTCTTATAGGGAAGAACATAACCGATCAAACGTCTTAAGACATCCTTGTCACTGCGTTCCCTGGTGTTATCCTTAAAGTCCTTCATGGTTAGCACCTCCTTGAACAAGATTTTCAAGTGTCTGGCGCTTGACCATATCCTGATAAAGCGGTGATGTCTTCATCAACTCGGCATGGCTGCCGATTGCTGAAACTTCACCTTGATTGAGCAATATGATTTTATCCATTTTTTTAACTGTCGAAATGCGGTGTGCGATAAAAATGGTTGTTTTCCCTTTTCTGATCCGATAAAGATTTTTAATGATCGCTTCTTCAGTCTTGGTATCAACTGCGGATACGGAATCATCCAAAATCAGAATTTCTGGATTCTTGGCGAGTGCTCTCGCGATACTGATTCTTTGTTTCTGTCCACCGGAAACGGTAACGCCCCGTTCTCCAAGAATGGTATTGAACTGTTCCTTGAATTCCATGACATTGTCATAGACGTCTGCTAGCTTCGCAGATTCCTTGATTTTTTCTTCATCAAGTTCATTGAATGAAAATCCGATGTTTGCAGTGATTGTATCTGAGAATAAGAAGTTATCTTGAGGCACATAGCCCATCGCATTCCTAACCGATTCAATCGATAGCTTCATGATGTCGTTTCCATCAATGAAGACTTGATTTTCTTCTAGGTTGTAAATACGCAACAGCAGGTCAACAAGACTGCTCTTGCCGGATCCGGTACGTCCCAAAATACCGACCATTTCGCCTTGTTTGATTTCAAAGGATACGTTTTTGAGGACCGGACGGTCTCCGTCCGGATACTGGAATGTTAAATTTTTAACTTGAATGCGTCCCTTAAGATCATCAATATGGAGCGCACCTTCAGCATCTTTAACTTCAATTTCAGAATCTAAAAACTTTTCAATACGGACTGCACTGGCTTTCGCCTGTCCGAATATTTGCATGAATTGTGAAAGTGCCATGGTTGGCCAGATCAACGCGAAGAAATAGCTTAAGTATTCCGTCAGCTGACCAGCAGTGAATCCTGTCGATTCAACATTTAAAACCATATAGCTTCCAAAGAAAATAATCATCAAGATGACAATATTCAAAGCGATTCCAACACCAATATTCACCCAAACGATATATTTCACGAATTTGATATTCGAATCATATAAATCTTCGTTTTTCTTCTGAAAAAACATGAACTCTTTCATTTCTCTGACGAAAGCTTTAATGACAGTAATGCCTGAAAAGTTTTCCTGTGTGAAATCGCTCAATCTTTCAAATGCTTCCTGTCTCTTTTTGAACATCAAGGAGATGCGTTTTCTGATAATGACCATGACGACTGTTAAAATCACCATTGGAATCGCTGCATATAGAGTCATGCGCACATTCAAGCTTGCCATTCTATATAAGGCGAACGCACCAAAAACGACGCCATCGATCAGCATCAAAATACCAGGTCCGAAAATCATTCGGACCGCTTCAAGATCATTAATGAAATGGGTCATCAACCCACCCACTTTTTCTTGACTGTAAAACGACTGGGAAAGCTTGGTTGCGTGAGCAAACATTGTATTTCTCAGTTGAAACTCGATTCTTCTCGATGCCCCGAAAATGGTATATCTCCACAGGAATCTGCCGATGGTGATTGTTATTGCCAAGATGGCGATGGACAAAATGGATGATCTGATCATTTCTTCATCCGGGGTGACTGCCTTCAGCGTATCGATGATTCCTCCGACATACTTCGGAATATCAAGCTGAACCCAGTCGACATAAATTAAAACTGCAATACCAACCAGAAAGTAGGCTGCGTATTTCAGGTAATATTTGCGAAAGTGTTTTCCTAACAGCATATAATGGTGTCTCCTTCGTGATGTGCTCTACACTATATTATAGTATAAGTCCTTAAATAACAATAAAGACGTTTGAGTAAAACGTGTTTATTGTTTAAATTATTCAATTATTGGTTAATTATTTATTCAACGACGATGCGGACGTTGTCTCCATCAGCAGATTCGATATTGACGATTTCACCGACAACGCCTGCATTGATCATTTCTAATAATGCATCGATATCGATATCGCTTGAATCTAGATTCATGTTGAATTTGCCTGTTTTGAGAAGCTTGGCGAATTCAATTGGAATTTGAATGCGGACGACGTCTCCGTCGTTTGAATCTACAAATATCTTGAGCATTCTGAATGGAGCTTTCTTGTTGATGATGACTTGCTGTTCAGCATAGCTTTGATCTGATCCTTTTTCCATTGCTGAAAGTAGTTTTTCTGCATCACCTGCAGTGATGATTCCCTTGGATAATAAATCTAATATTTTCATTCTTTCTTCTTTAAGTTGGTCTTTTGACATATTTGTTCACCTTTTCTCTTTATTGGTCTGTTTTCTTACTTATTGTAGAATGCTATTTCTGTATGTTGAATATCACTGTTGACATTGTATTGTTGATTGTTCAAATCTTCTTGATGTTGATGTTCTGTTGAAAAACCGATACCATAATCAGGAATAGATTGGAATGTACGCATTGCGTAGGTTGATCTGAATGATCCGCCAAATCTTGATTTTGTATATCCTTTAAACATATCTCTATTAAATAATCCTTTGTTCATGATAACACCTATTTACCTTTCTTTAGGAATTCGACTGCATCTGCAACCGATAACTCTCCTTTTTCAATACGCTCTAAAATGCTTGCTTTTGAAACCTTAGGTTCTTCTTTTTCTTTAAAAGCTGGATCTTCTTCATAAGCATCTGGTGAGTATCCTAATCCTAGGATGACATCATCAAGCATTTTCTTAACAGTCGGATAGCTGATGTTCAGCTCTTTTTCGATTGCCTTGATGTTTCCTCTATTTTTAATGAACACTTCGATGAAATATAGTTTTTCGGTTTCAAGGTAATTGAACTTGCTCAGTGTGAAGTCACCTTCGATGACTGTATCACATTCTGTGCAATGTAATTTCGCTACATGCAAATTACTTTTACATACTGGACAAACTGACAATACTGGGTTTACTTTAGTTCTTTCTTTCATGTGTTTTCTCCTTTATATAGTCTTTAATAAGATTCTGACATTATCATTGGTTTGTACGCTAAGCTTAACTCCTCTGACTGAAATCATTTGAACAATTTGCTTGGGTGTTAGCGGTATTTTATCACTGATGTTCTCTTGATTGATTCTCCTGTTGATGATCCACTTGATAATGAAGAGTGGTACAGGAAGGAAGAACAGAATACCTAGGAAGATGCTGACACCCTTATTTTCAGGTATCCAGATTTTAAGTTTAACGAATCCTGCTTGATGCGCTCTTTGGATCTTCTGTTCATTGAATAGGAGTTTGTATGCTGCTTTTGGTTTAAGCTCTTTTTTATTCAATTGATTAAGAACTTCATATTTCGTCATTTTTTCACAGCCTTTATTGATTTTTTTAACTTACACCTTAATTATATTGATATTTAATTGAATTGTCAATACTTTTGTGCAAAAAAAGTTAAAAAAATGAATATTTACCTTAATAAAATCAATTTTTGTCTTCCATTTTGTAGTTTTTTGTCAATTTTTGTATTATAATAGTTAATAAAGAGAAAGGAAGTATATCAAAAATGGATCGTTTAATCGAAAGATTTATCAAATATGTCAAGGTTGACACCCAGTCAGACCATGAATCCTTAACATTCCCATCCACTGAAAAGCAAAAGGACTTAAGTAGAATTTTAGTAGGTGAACTGAAAGGTTTGGGCTTGGATGCGTTTCTAGATGATTATGGGTATGTCTATACAAAAATCAATAAAAACGTAGAGGGGGCACCCGCAATCGGGTTTGTCGCACATGTGGACACATCACCTGATGCACCAGGGAAACATGTGAATCCAAGAATCATTAAGAAGTATGATGGTTCTTCCATTCAATTGAATGACAAGCTTTCCATGGATCCTTTAAAATATCCAAGTCTTGCAAGAGTGATCGGCGATGATATCATCGTCACCGACGGTGAAACACTGCTCGGTGCGGATGATAAATGCGGAGTTGCTGAAATCATGGAGATTGCTGAATACTTTGTAGCAAATCCAAAGGAAAAACACGGTGATATCTATATCTGCTTCACACCGGATGAAGAAATCGGAAATGGTACGAACCATTTCAATTATGATTATTTCAAAGCGGATTTCGCATATACTGCAGATGGCAGTGAAGTTGGAGGCATCGAATACGAAAATTTCAATGCAGCATCAGCAACATTGAGTTTTATTGGTAAAAGCATTCATCCAGGCTCAGCAAAAAACAAAATGATCAACGCGCTTCATCTCGCCATGGAGTTTCATGCACTTCTTCCCGTCTTTAAGAATCCTGCATTTACAGAAAAGTATGAAGGATTCAATCACCTGACCGGCATGAAGGGTGAAGTCGAACACGCTTCTTCCCATTACATCATCAGAAATCATGATTTAGCGAAGTTCACTGAACAAAAAAATGAATTTCAAGTGATTAAGGATTTTATGAACAACAAGTACGGTTATGAAGTCGTCAAGCTGGACATCAAGGATACTTACTATAACATGTATGAAATCATCAAGAACCACATGCACATCATCAACTTGGCTGAACAAGCCATCAAGAATGTCGGTGTCACTCCATTCTTTGAAGCGATCAGAGGCGGAACTGATGGTGCGAGACTTACCTATGAAGGTCTGTTATGTCCAAATCTCGGTACTGGCGGTTATCACTTCCACGGCAGAATGGAATTCGCATCCATCCAACAGATGCAAAATGCCGTTAAAATCTTTGTTGAAATCATCAAACTGGCTGCTAGAAAATAAAAAAGGGAAGTTCCCTTTTTTTTATGTGTAGTATAAGCTGATGAGCGGAATGATGATGACTCCGATATAAAGTGAAATCTTGACATAAGTCGTAAAATCACTGAAAGGTCTTTTATAAAGCTTTTGAGTGAATAGGATGGTTGCGTAATCTAAAGTGAGCAATAAGAGCGAGATTGAAGAAAATAGGATTTTCGTTCCAAGTTCGCCAGGAAAAATCGGGCTGGTATAAGAAACAACATTCACTGCAATATAAAATATTACACCCAATGCCAAATAACTATACTTTAGGATTGCCATGTGCTCTTTTGCAGCTTTTCATAATTGTTGATGGATAGCATCAGCTTCACTGCAACCTCCAAGCCTTGATTTGCAGCCTTCTGCCACAATTCTTTGGCTTTTATTTCATCTTTTTCTACCACAGCACCTTCAAAATAGATCATACCTAAATTGTATTGCGCGATTGCGAGATTCGAATCCGCAGCTTTTTCATACCAGAAGAACGCTTTACTCATGTTTTGTTCAACACCATCGCCCTTATGATACATCACTGCCAGATTATATTGCGCATTGGGATGCTCTAAAGCCGCTGCTTGTTCTAAAAGTCTTGAAATCAAAGGATAATCCTTAGGTTCCTGCTTGATTAAAATCATTGCGAGATGATAAAGCGCATTCTTATCCTTCTTGATTGCAGCCTTCTCATACCAGAAAATCGCTTGATCCAAATCCTGTTGAACACCTTTTCCATTCTGATAATAAAGCCCTACATAATATTCCGCTTCTGTATGATTCTGCTTGGCCGCAACCAAGAACCATTCAAACGCCTTAAGGGGTTGTTTAGATTCTTTTTCATGATAATAAAGTGCGAGGGTGAATGCAGCCAGCGCATATTGCTGGCTTGCAGCCTTTTCCAAATGGAAAACAGCTGTAGACCATTTTTCTTCTTCAATCGCCCAAATACCTAAAGCATACTGTGCATAGGGATGATCCTGCTTGGCAGCAAGCTCATAATAATGTTTCGCACTTTCTTTCTGCTTTGGATCTTCACCAATCGTTTCATAAATCATGCCGAGCATATACTGCGCATCGCTATATCCTAATTCTGCAGCCTTTAAAAACCATTCAATCGCTTTGAAGATATAACGCTGGACATAAAATCCATAATAGTAATAGGTTCCTAAAATATGCATGGAAACAGGATCTTTATTGTTCGCTTCCGCTAAAAGAACTTCATAGTTCTGTTTAAAGTAATCTCTTGCTGCATCCATATCTTTTTCCACACCTATACCTGTCGAATACATCATGCCGATGGCATATCCGCACTTATTGCTTCCCAAGGAAGCGCCTTTTTGGTAATGTTCCATCGCTTTAGAGAAATCTAAGGAGATTCCATCTCCCAATCCATAGAAACGACCTAAAAAATAGTATGCGTCCGCATAGCCTTGAGTAGCCGCCTGATTGAAATGTTCAATGGCAACCATGATATTCTTTTTAGGTGTATTGAGTAAATAATTAGATAAACCTGCTTGATAATGCGTTAGTGCGTTCATATGATCAACTCCATCAATAGAATAACACAAAATAAGTCATAATGCCTGTAAAACGAAAGGTCTTTACACATGCATGCGTGCGCATGTGAATAATAAGGAATCATTAAATCAATGTTTTGATTTCATCGATAAAGACTTTATAGCCTTCACCATTCAGGTGAATACCATCCTTGGTATAATCGATATTCAAGTTCCCATATGAATCAATAAGCAAATCAAAGACGTTGATATATTCACCATTCATCAAATGATTTTGAAGCATTTGATTGATTTCCTTAATCTCATCATTGGTTCTCCATTCAATATAGCGCATGTTGCTGATTGAATGATTTCTTAAGACAGGTGTGATGCTGATGATGTAAACCTTGACATGCTCGATCTTTTCAATCAGCATGTCCCTGATTTTAAGAATGTTTTCAGCAATCTCGATTTTAGAAAGATCGCTTAATACCAAGTCATTGGAACCGATATGAATCCATACTTTTAAAGGCTTTAAATCAATGACTTGGCTCAACCTGTTCAAGACACCGGTTGTCGTATCGCCTGGAATACCGAAATTTAACAAAGATTGCCCATATTTGTACATAGATAACGGTAAATAAGCAATCATGGAATCACCAAGAAGGATTGAACCATGAAGCTCTTTAATCTCTTGAAACCGATGCACATGTCTGTCATAATCCGCTTTCAAAACAGCTTTCATGACGGTCAGTTCTTTTTTCATACTTCACCTACAAAAACAGAAGACGCCTAGTCTTCCGCTTTCAGTTCAAATACCAAATCTCTCAGTTCTGCAGCTTTTTCAAAGTCAAGATTTTTAGCAGCTTCCTTCATTTGATTTTCAATCTGCTTAATCATCTTTTCTCTTTCCTTCTTATTCAACTTCGTATAATCTTTTTCTTCAGCAATAATATCTTCCTTGATGCTGATCTTATCTCTGATATCCTTTTGAATGGTCACTGGTGTGACATCATACTTGATATTGAATGTTTCCTGCAAACCGCGTCTGCGGTTTGTTTCACGAATCGCATAACTCATGGCATCGCTCATGTTATCCGCGTACATGATGACATGCCCGTTTTGATTTCTGGCTGCTCTGCCAATCGTTTGAATCAAGCTTCTCTCGCTTCTCAAGAAGCCTTGCTTGTCAGCATCCAAAATAGCGACTAAAGAAACTTCAGGAAGGTCTAATCCTTCTCTTAATAAGTTGATTCCGATTAAAACGTCATATTTTCCAAGTCTCAAATCTCTTAAAATCGTAATGCGTTCCAAGGACTTAATCTCACTGTGGAGATAAGCAACCTTGACGCCTAACTGTTTAAAGTAAGCCGTCAGATCTTCGCTCATCCGGATGGTTAAGGTTGTTACCAAAACACGTTCATTGACTGCAACTCTCTTCTTGATTTCAAAATAGAGGTCGTCGATTTGTCCTTTGGTTGTTCTCACTTCAATTTCAGGATCTAGTAGATAAGTCGGGCGGATGATCTGTTCAATGACAGGGAGTCCCTTGCCCATTTCATAAACTCCAGGAGTCGCGGAAAGATAAATCACCTGATGCATCTTTTGTTCGAATTCATCGAATTGAAGCGGTCTGTTGTCTAAAGCGCTTGGAAGTCTAAATCCATGATCGACGAGTGTTGTTTTTCTGGATCTATCTCCGAAATACATGCCTCTGACCTGGGGTACCGTGACATGGGATTCATCGATGATCATTAAAAAATCTTTTCCAAAAAAATCGATGAGCGTCGCTGGTGTCTCACCAGCTTCCCTAAGGGTCAAATGCCTTGAATAGTTTTCGATGCCGCTGCAAATGCCGATTTCTTCCAGCATTTCCATATCATATTTGGTGCGCTGTTCAATACGCTGCGCTTCCAATAGCAAATTATTTCCTTTGAAGTAAGCAATCTGTTCTTGAAGTTCATTTTTGATTCTTCGAATCGATTCCTTGAGTTTATCCTTATTGGTCATGAAGTGTGAAGCTGGAAATACAGTCACGTAAGTCAGTGTTTCAAGCGCTTGGCCAGATAACACATCAAAACGCTTGATGTCATCCACTTCATCTCCAAAAAAGGAAATGCGGATGCCTTGCGCGCGTTCATATGCAGGAATCACTTCAATGGAATCGCCGCGGACCCTGAAGGTTCCGCGATGAAAATCAATATCGTTTCTTTGGTAGGTCTGTTCTACCAATTTGTTGATCAGTTTATCTCTGCCGTAAGAATCGCCTACACGGATGGAAATCATTGAGTTCTGATAATCCTCAGGGTTCCCAATTCCATAAATGCAGGATACGGATGCTACAACAATCACATCTTCTTTTTCAAGAAGCGATGAGGTTGCGCTATGTCTCATCTCATCAATTTCATCATTGATGGATGAATCTTTTTCTATATAGGTATCTGTGGATACGACATAAGCTTCAGGTTGGAAGTAATCATAATATGAAATGAAATATTCTACTCGATTATTGGGAAAAAAAGACTTCAACTCGCCATAAAGCTGACCCGCCAGGGTCTTGTTTGGGGCGAGAATCAATGTCTTCTTTTGAATTTGTTGAATAATATTGGCAATTGTAAATGTTTTACCTGTTCCGGTCGCACCCAAAAGAACCTGTTCTTTCATACCGTTGTCGATATTGTTTTTGAGCGTTTCTATCGCTAAAATCTGGTCTCCCTTTGGGGTGAATGGAGCTTTAAGTTCAAACATTTCAAACACTTCCTTTTATGTATCCTTGTCAACCTCGTGAGGCTTTGGAACCACCAAACTTTGAGGAACATAGAGCGGTTCAATGATGGATCCAGCAATGTTTTCCAAGTGATCGCCGATTCTTTCTAAGTTCGCGAGAATATCCTGGTAATTCGCAGCTCTCACGAAGGAAACCTGCATATTCTTCAAGCGTTCAATATATTTATAACGCGCGCGTTCTTCTAAATCATCAATCAAGTCTTCATTGACAAGGACGCGTTTAGCAATTTCTATATCGTTGTTCATGAATGCTTCCAATGTATCATCAATCATCATCTCTAAAAGCTCATAGATTTCCGTCAAGTCGAATTTACCCTCTTCGGTCAGTTCCTGAGATTCCTGATATCTCTCCTTGAAGAAGTCAACGATGTTGGTCAAATGGTCTCCGATTCTTTCAAAGTCTTTGATGGTATCTAGGTCTCTTGAAAGCTTTTTGGAATCATCAGGTTCAAGACCCGCCTGAGCGATCTTGATCAAATAGTCATGCAGCTTGATATCATAGGTGTCAAGCATGTCTTCATGGACATAAGCTTCATGAACTAGCTTAGAGTTTTCTTTAAAACTATAAGATTTAGCGATATCGAAATAATCCTTGACTGTGCCACCCATATAAAGCAATGCCTTCTTGACGAATTCAAGGGCTAAAACCGGTGATTCTGCAATCAGCTTCTCATCAAACATTTCTTCAGGTATTCTACCATCTTTCTTATCTTTAATAAAGAATTTTGACAGGAAGATGAGTTGTTTGATAAAGAAATAGAGGATGAAGGTCATGGTGATATTTTGGAATGCATGCGCGAACGCGATGGTCAGCATCGAAAACGGTTGAAGGAACTTGTCTTCTACCCACTGCACAGCTGCTTCATACGGGAATAAAATCAATAGGAAGAATAATGCACTAATCACGTTGAACATGATGTGAATCAACGCTGCTCTCTTACTTTCGACATTACCGCCTAAAGATGCTAGAAATGCAGTGATTGTCGTACCGATATTGGCACCTAAAAGGATAGGAACCGCACCAGTCAACGCGATGGAATCAATACCTTCAGCGTTTAAAGCATAAAGCTTCTGCAAAACCCCGATGGCTGCAGATGAAGATTGAACAACTGCTGTAAATACAGTACCGAACATCGTTCCAAGGAACCAGTTACTTGAAAAGGTATGAAACATATTGGTTGCAGTTTCTGTAGCTGCCAAAGGCTTAAGTCCAGAGGACATCGTATCCAGACCCACGAACAGCATGCCCAAACCAACTAGTACACCACCAAGATGATGAACCTTTCGGTTATTGAAAAATGTCATGATTACACCTATACCTAAGTATAGAGGACCAAAATCTGCAATCGGTAGACCGATGATGAATGCGGTAATCGTTGTTCCGATATTCGCACCCATGATAACACCGACAGATTGAGGCAATGTCATCAATCCTGCTCGAAGAAGTCCAATCATAAGAGCGGTCGTTCCTGATGATGACTGAATCAATACGGTGAGTAGAAGACCAACAAATATTCCCTTAAGGGGAGTATTCGTTGTTTTTTCGATAATCGATTTGAGTTTGTTGCCTGCTGCCGCTTTTAATGAATCACTCATCAAGTTTATTCCAAACAAGAATAGTGCCAATCCACCAAACACGAGCATCAAGCTATCGCCATACGTTGACACTGCGAATATGTGCATATGTTCCTCCTAATGTTATCGCCACTTATATTTTACGTGATAATGACGAAATCTTTACCATTTATTCCATTAAAAAAGCATCAAACCGTTGATGCTTATGTAATTTTCGCAATACGTATCTTAATAGTTGATAAATTCAATGAGATATTTTCGGACTACAAGGATGGTATCACCCTTGACGACTCCGAACTCTTTGAGCTTTCTTTCCAGCTGTTCAATCCCGATGACAGGAAAAACACCGTAATATAAAGATAATGAGGTTGCTTTATGATAGGAATCTACAACACCGATAATCGGTGCGATGGATCTATATTTGGATAGGTTGTCAGTTGCCTTATACCCATAAGCGATAATCGCTTTGACATTGTAATGCATTGCAGCTTGAACTGCGGAAAATGAAATGGCATCGAGAAGATTGTCTCCTTCATATAATGCATTTTGAGCAAAAATACGATGATCGACATGGGCTTGTGAGCGCTCACTGATTTTTGCCATGTATTCAACGCTTTCGATTGGATATCTGCCTGCTGCCATTTCTCCGGAAAGCATGGTCGCATCTGTTCCTTCATAGATGGCGTTGGCGACATCGGACACTTCAGCTCTGGTCGGTCTTGGGTTATTTTGCATCGATTCAAGCATTTGCGTGGCAACGATGACGAGTTTGCCGCGTTGCTGGCATTTATGAACGATGGATTTCTGCATATGCGGCAAATCTTCAGCGAAGACTTCAACGCCTAAATCACCACGAGCAACCATGATGCCATCAGCAACTGCAATGATTTCATCGACGTTGTCGTAGCCTTCCTGGTTTTCAATCTTGGCAATGATTTGAATGTAATCTTTACCTCTGGAGTTGAGGATTTGGCGGATCGCCAAAACATCATCCGCTCTTCTGGTGAAGGATGCAGCGATATAATCATAATCGTAGTCACAAGCCAGATGAATATCAAGGATATCCTTTTCTGATAAAAACGGCATATGAAGAACAGTATTGGGAACATTCACGCCTCTTCTGTTTTTAATCATATGGCTGTTTTTAGCAACCGTGATGAGTTCCTGATTTTCTTTATCTTTTTCTATAACAAGTAAGGATAAATATCCATCATCAATAAGAATGGATGAACCTACTTCCACATCATTGAATAAAGAAGGATAGCTTATAGAAAACTTATCTTCTGTACCAAGCACTTCCTTCATCGAGATGATGACTTGCTTGCCTTGTTTGATATAAACGCTTCCGTTTAGAAAGTTGTGTGTTCTGATTTCAGGTCCTTTGGTATCGAGCATGGTGCCGACATAAGTTCCCATTTCAGCATTCAGTTCTTGAACAGTTCTAAAACGACCAAGGTGTTCTTCATGATCACCATGGGAAAAGTTATTTCTAACGACGTTAACGCCGGATAAGATGAGTTGTCTTAAGATTGCCTTATCCTGTGAGACAGGTCCGACAGTACCTACAATTTTTGTTTTACGCATTGATAATGGTTTCTCCTAAAAATATTTAAACGCATATTTTCGATGGTATTATAACATAGTTATAGAGTAAAGGGCATGTTTTGTAAATTGAAAACGTTTTTTTAGTGAGAGGGGAGAGCATGATGATTGGGCCATAAAAAAAAGAGTGTGAAGGGATATTGAATAGCTCAGCTTCACATGCTCTTTTTTTACAGTAGAATAATCATATCTACGACTAAAACAATCAATACTTTTGATTAATATCTAGGATTAAATTCATTATTTTTGAAAGCATCTTCTCATTTTTACAGTTTGTTTTCATCACGTTCAATATTTTCTTATTGGCATCGATTTTAAATGTGCTTATGCTTGCTTTTTGACTCATATCAACTGAGAGCAATAGAACAAAAGTTGTGATCATTGAAGTTCTAATTTCTAGAATATCCACAATATCGACCCAACGAAATAATGCCATTTGTTTTCCTTTGAGAATCCACTTTACCATCAACATGAATAATAATTTTTTCATTGATCAATGGTACTCCGAATTTAATGAACAATAAAATAGTAATAAGAAAGGTTAATATTGAAATAAACAATATTACCCAAGTAAAGGCAATAACAATCACTGTCAAAAATAACACAAACAGTATTATCGGGAAACTTATAATGTTCTTTCTCATATAGTAAAACCTGTAAAATGTATTGTCCATATAATCACCTATAAATATTCCTTAATTTGTTTTTACGTGATTTTGAATTCATCAAATCTACTATTTTTTGTACCCATTTAATTGAAAGAGATCCAGTATTTCAAATATTTTCCTTAATTGAAGAAAGATATATGTGAAACAAACATAATAACTCTATAATGAATTTAAATAATCATTGAGTTTGCTCGGAATAATATCACTTTTTTCAGCTTCTTTTAAGTAAAGTGCAATCTGCAAATACAACTTCTTAAAATCTCTATAATCTGATATTATGATAATTTTTTTATTTCCCCCTTGTCTAAATATTATTTTTTTTCTTATGGATTGAAACTTTATTTCGGTTATATTCTTCAAATGTATTTCATTAACGCCTATAATTGAATTAAGACGTATAACTTTCCCATCAATTTCAAGTTTATTAGAGATGGAAACAAGAAAACCAAACAGAAAAAATAACAATATGATACTATATACAACAGTTAATCTATTCCTCAAATCAATATTGCCTTCACTATATTGAAGTAAAAGGAAAAAGAGTAAAGTAAATACAGTTAAAACAATAATCAATTGAAGTATAAGTGATGTCTTTCTAAAGCGATATATTGTCATAAATTTCACCTTCTATTCTATCCGTAACTCATCATAAAGCCATTCTGAACCTACATCTAAAAGTACCACTATAGCTATCACAGCAACTGCTGCAAGAATAACTGGAAAAGTAAAAATAGCTGATGTTGCAACTAAAGAAGCTGTTGCAACTGTTCCAAACCAATATGTGGAACCTATTGTTATTAATGCTATTACAGTTTCAACACCACACTTGATAAGTCTTTCACCATTTGTATTCCCGTCATCACTTGTAAAAATATTCTCATATGTTATTGCTAGAGCTGCAACAGTAATTATTGCGCTAATAAATGTAGTTGCAATAGAAGCTGCACGACCAAAGTTGCCTCCATACCAATAGGTTGAAACTCCATAAAAATCAAATCTCGAAGAAATACCACTTAGACCAAGCCCAAAACCCGTATTACCTATAATGCCCCATAAATTGCTATTATCATCACTAATTGAATTTGTTGGTACTGTGTTCCACCAATTCTCAACACCAATCCAGAAACTTTTCCAAGAATAACCATTATTATCGATATTCATTATTGGATTATTTGCAGTATAAGCAAACATGTTCGTGGTTTGACTATTACCGATTGTACCTAGAGCACCATCTGCATTTATAAATCTACCGATATTTGCATCATAATATCTACTGTTTAAATAATACAGTGAAGTTTCTTCATCATATCGATATCCTCGATAAGTGTAAGGATTAATATGAACTATATCAATTGAACTTATTTCATTCCAATTTATGATATTTCCCCATGCATCATATTCATATGTAACTACAATATCGCCATTATGGTCTATAATCTTTGTGATGTCTCCCTGTTGATTTCTGATATAGTAGTATTCTATGCCATCAGTAGTATCACCAACATTGCTATCAAAGTTAAAACTGATCAGGGTTCCATCATTATCATATATATAAATAATACCATAGATACCGTCTGTTTCATAGACCACCTTATCTCCTTGAAGAAAATATTCAATCACTTGTGAACCTTGAGTTATCGTATCAATGGTCTTGCTGGTTCGATATCCCTGATTATTATACTCATAGGTTATGACAACCACTGGGACAGAGGAACCGAGTCCATATACAGTGATGCTGGAGAGTTCTCTTCCATCATAAACTAAATCTGCATGATCATATTTTACTCCATCATAATAGAAATTTGTAATTGTTGTTGGATTACCCTGAGCATCGTATGAGTATACTTGCGTTGTAACTTCGGTTTGAGGAACTCCATTAATATAATCAATCTCACCATAACTGGTTAGTTGATCTTTCCAAGTAGAACTGTAATTATATTGAATATGTGTTTCAGGAATTTTATCTCCTCCAGATGGTGTACCAACAGTAATCAGTACTCCAAACTCTAAATAATAAGTTAACCCTCCCACCTTATCTTTTCCAATACAATCCAATAAATAATATCCTGGAGTGCTTGTATCTACTTGTGAGTAATCTATTAGCGTAAGCATAGGTAATGAAACAGGATCGGGTGGCATTGAGTAATTTAGTTCATAGTATGAGAAACTAAGCGTTAATGTTCCATTAACAGCTATTTCAGTGTTTCCTGAGACTACCACAAAAATCGGATTGTTGCCATAGTTATCATTATACTCATTAGGTATAACAGGTTCTATATAATCGGTTTGTCCATATAAGAATGTCTTAATGTCAGTTATATTCCCCTTTGAGTCATAGTAGTAATATTTCGTGTAATTAGTATCTTCTAATTCGTTCACAGTGTACTGCGTGTCTCTAACATCTTCAACTACAAGTTGGCTTAACTCATCATATTGATAAGTATACGAGTTTTTTAGTACGGTGTTCTCAAAATACCCATAAAAAGTAATATTACCTATGTCATCATAAGAATATGCATATTTGTACACAACAGTATCTGACAGTAGATTATATATGATACTACTTATTCTGATTGTACTGCCAGAAAAATTAATAGTTTCAGTAATCAAAGTTATGTTCGTATTCAAAATCAACTTAATTTGATTTAATCTCAATAATGCTGTCGTCTCATAGAAATTTTCCTTTGAAATATTATATCCATCTTGAGATGAATAAGTTGTTCTATCATACAGTGCTGAAGGTGCATCGCATATAGTTCCATCTTCAGAATTCCATAATAAACACTTGTTATTATGATAGTTTACACTTTGATCCACATCATTAATAGAAAACTCTAATGCCGTTAAATTGCCTTCGAAATCATATGTATATTCCACTCTATTATTATCAGAATCAACCATTTGTTTCAATCTTCCAGAAAAATCGTAAGTGTAATATTCAGATTTTGAAATATTTCCTAACACATCATGCTCATTATAAACTGCAATTAAACCCGATTGATTATACTCATATGAAAATTTTGTAAAACCGTTAAAATCCACACTGCTTATTTGATCTTCTTCATCATATGAAAACTCGATGACATCCCCATTACCATAGGTTTGTGTCGACAATCGATTTGTATAATATGTACCATTCATTTTATAAGTATACGTCATTAAGAGTTGAGAATTTACTCTAACTTGATAAATTCTATCTATAGTATCATAATCTAAATCGTAGTAATAGATAGCATCCCCATTACTATCTCGCTCTAAAATAATCTTATCAAGTCTGTCTTCTGAATCGTATTGATATTCAACGATTGAATAATAAGGATCACCCACTTCATATGAGGTGAAACTATCAACATGAATCGCTTTGATTAATTTTCCCTCATCATCGTAGATATATAGCAAATCATCTCCATTAGCATTTACAATCGCTTCAAGTAAACCAGTCAAAGTATCAGTGTAATAGTGTGTCACATCACCAAATTCATTCGTGTTAGAAGAAACATATTGACTAAATGCTGTCGATAAGTATGTAGTAGATGTTGTGAAAAAATCATTACCTTCACCTACAACATTACTAGTCATTTGACCATATGAGTTATATGTTGGATCGCACTTCACGTTATTATATGTGACTGACTCAACTAATGCATCTGAGTCATTGATTTCTAAATCAATTTCTGATGAACCTGAAATTACTTTTGTTGCACGCGAATCATTAGCATTGCCATATTCGTAATATGTGACAACGCCAGATGGACTTTGTACAGATACCATTCTTCCTTGAATATCATATTCATATTTGCTATAAATCCCTTCATAATACATCTGAAGTTGATCGAACATTACATATCCTTCGCCCTCATATTCCAAAACAATGTAAATGAAATTATTCGCATCAAAAGGGATCTCTTCTAATTTATACTGCCAACCTTCAATAGAAGTATCAAACTCAATATAATTAGTAGATACTAAGTGTGCATAATACTCAGCTGATCCATATGAATATATTACACTTAGAACATCCACTTTTATTCTAAAGACTTCAGGATAAGTATCTGTACTCTGCATAGATATCGGAGTACTATTAGAATATGCCCAACCACCTATTGACAGTATTCCATCGGCAAAATCACCAGTGAAATAGTCACCAAATATACTATATGCATATCTTAATTCCTTGGCATCACCGCTGATTTGTATTGCATAGTCACCTAATACTTTTTCTTCAATATCAGAGGTTATACCATTCGTTTGGGTTCGAAATATTTCACTCGAATCAAATCCCCACCAGCCACCGATATTTCCATAAATATCTAACACTTCAAATGATGGATTATCTAGAACATTCTGTCTTGTATCTCTAAATCCCTCAGTCAATTGTATATTGTCAAAATAGGCATTCCCCACACCATTATTATTTAACTCAATAGTTATTGGTGTATTATTGAAATCAACATCAACTAAAACAGTCACATAATGCCATTCGCCATCATTTGGTACCAATACAGAAGTGTTTTCTTGAACATCTCCACTCACTGATATTGACACATTACTACCTATCGTCTCATTTTTTACATATCCGCTTAGTATATAATTACCATAATCCAAATTGACAATTTGATTAAATGATCCGTAGTGATTCGTATCTGGTACATACAATTGTCCTGAACAAACTCCATAAACAGATAATTCACAATAACTATTTGATAGTTCATCTTGAAAATCATAATATGGTTGATCAAGCTGCCAACTTAAATCATATGGGAAAGCATATTCAAAACTATGATTTAGAACTACATTTTCTATAGTTTTATAGGGATCCGACATACTAACAAGTTTATTATTGTAATTATAGTTTAATTCTCCATCCAACAATAGCGTACTGTAATTTTCATCTGTGATTGAAAAAATATTCCTAAAACTAAATGATTGAGCATTACCATGATTATCTAAAACATTGACTGTATGCCCATAATTATCGAATTTATAAGTTACATAGTTTAGATTCTGGTCAATCATTGTGGTTGATTTGAAATCATAAGAATAATCAATTTCACTAAACAAATATGATATGTTGGAATACTGTTTAATAGTCCAAATTTTATCACTTGATGGATTAATTGAATCATAGGTGTATGCTGTTTTTAACCCAGAAACCTCATAAACACTTGTTATCCTTGCATAACTATCATATATGCAGTAATTTGATGGTGAAACTGTAGGAGCTGTATCTTTATCATAGTCAGCATATTTTGTTGAATACCATAATGCATATTTTGCATAAGCAGATATAAGTGTATAATAGTGTCTAATGTATTCTAAAATCTCTAATGAGTTATCTGGTTGTTTTATTTTTAAATATGAATAATCTAATCTCCCATTTAAATATGTTAGCTCTATTTTATTACCAGTTTCATCTGTAATAGATTCGATTTTATTTAGATCTACTGAATTTCTTGTTATATTGATATCAAGACCAGTTTTTGTATCAGTTATTTGAAATAAGTGATTATTTGAGAATTTATATCTTATCTGTTGCATTGTTAAAACTGCAATTTCTATTGGATAACTACCATAGTAATTGGTGAAAAATATATTACCAGAACCATCTTCAGCTAAATAACATCTATATAGGTTATATTGATCGTTTACAAATCTTGTGTCACATGTTGTGTGATAATAGTGGACAGTATTTCCTGTTCCATCTGTCACTGCATATTCTTCATTAAGAACTATTTGCCCATAAGTCATACTATAGTTAGTTTGCCACCCTAAACCGTATCCGATATCTACATTTTTACGATCGATGTTATAGATTAGTGATAACCCAAAACTTTGCTTATCAGTAGAATAAGACAATTCATTTTTTATGAATATTAATTTCCCTGTAAAATCAGATACATAACCAACACCTGCATTACCAACATCTTGTGAACTATATGTCCAATAATCCTTCATTCCGGAGGATTTAACATATGTAAATTCAATGACTGGTTTTGATGTGTCGGAACCTGTTTCCAATGAACAAACAGAATTATATGCACCATAATCGTATTTATCTTTAATAGTAAATCCGGTCGTCTGTGGATTCCCAGTTGACTGCCATTCCTTAACTGCTTCAGTAATATTGAAAATATATTGGTTATCTGATCCAACGATATGATAATCTGTCATATCAGTAGAATATAATGGCATGTTATCCCAATTTATCGCACCAGTATCTATGAAGGATTGATTTTTATATAGTCCTATGATTCTGCCGGTTGCTTTTACACTTGAGGTTAATGTAAGTGTCGTATTCACTATTTCTTCACCCATAATTGAAGAAGGAATAATAAAATTCAGTATTCCTCTATATTCACTAGAGCTTAAAGTATTTGATATGCGTAAAATTGAACTTCCATAATACTTTACTGTTTTGTTAGTTTCAGAGACGTAGGTATCACTAATATTAGCTGTTTGATAATTGTTAATAATTGTTGGATCTATTAGGACAGGATAAATAGCTGTTTGTAGCCACGCATCGCTTGGTATAATCGTAATTTGATATGTTTTATCTCCTTTTTCAATTAAATCACATGCAATATCCATTGATTCATTTGCATCAGTATCCAGCATATTTAAATCAGAAAAGAAGAATATTATCTCATTATCTAAGTTTGTAAATGCAATATTTCCACTCTCATCTTCGATAAGTGATAAATCTTTCAGTTTGTATTCAAAAGTCAAACTGAAATTTTCAATATATTGATTTAAAATGATATTCTCTTTGACCTTGCTACCAGTTAATATATATTCAAGATCGACATTTGGTTGAATATTACTATAGAGTATTGATTGATTGATGTGAATCAATTCTTTCATATTGCTTGGTAATATTTCTGTATTATCATATGAAATATTTGATGTTCCAATCCCCAATAAGTTCCAATCAATATTATAACCATCCATAGATAATTTGATTTGTTTGCTTTCATCTAGCTTTTTAGGAAACTTCACCTTAAACTGATTTGCTTTATTTTCAAGATCATCTCCCAAATCATTTAAGCTATTATCAATTTGTTTCCACTCACTATTATCTTGGTAATGAATGACATCACCATATAATGCGACTTCATAGGTGCCATCGACCTTACGGAAGGTCTTGCTAGATGCTTCGCGCTCATTTACCATCTCCGATTCGATTTCTACAAGACTAGGATCAAAATCAGAATCAGTTGTTGTTGGATATTTCACGTTATCACTTGACACAATTTCTTGTTCAGTAACTGTTGAAGCATTGACTTGCAAAGCATTCCATGGAACTAAACTCCACACTTGAGCAAACAAAACCAAAAAAATCAGAAACTTCTTGCTGG
>DOYO01000069.1 GCA_003518475.1 Acholeplasmataceae bacterium | reverse complement strand
CTATCCACTTTCTTTGGCTTTGTCTGTTGTCTGGCCGGTCACCGTTTCATGGTCTTTTTTGTCTGGGGAGGCAACGCTTTTTGCAGCGTAGGGAATTTTTCCATCAAACACGCGACGATTTTGTCGCATCCGTATTTCAGAACATCAGACGCGGGAAGGCCAAGATTTTTTTCATAGAGGGAAATCGTTTCTCCAATTTCGGCCTCAGACATACTTTCATGGTTCAGGGTGATGGAAACCACTTTTGCTTGGGAAAACGTCTCTATAAGCTGGATTTCGCTTTCGAGGGAGGGCATATTCATGAAAGGGAAATCCCCCAGTTTTTTTCGTTTTGGTGCATGTTGAAGGATGACGGCGGCTGGCCTCGCTCCGCGGAGAATGATGCAGGAACTGATGTAGGCCGGGCTGCTGAGGGAACCCTGGCCTTCAATGATGAAAAGATCGGGGTGTTCCTCTTCATAAGCCGTCATGATGACGTTTTCGATTTCACCGATGGCGTATTGGGAGGGAATTGAATCCAGAGGAATGCTATATTTCGCCCCTTGCATGATTCCCGTCTGCCCCGTGCCGATGAAGATGGGCTTTAGCCCTTTTTTGAGGAAAGTCTGTTCCAGAAGCACGGCTGTAGTCCGCTTTCCGATTGCACTGTCCGTTCCCAAGACGGCAATCACCGGGGTATTCATCTGCAGGATGCGGCCAGTGAAGTTATGAAGATCTTTGCGGGGCGGGGTCCGGCGGACATCCTCGATCGTCACATGATATTTTTTGGCCTTTTTGACGAACTCTTCATCTTCGTTCAGCAGTTCATACAGCGGATTTACTATATTCATTCCCTGTTTCATGGCTGCCAAAAAGATCTCCCGATCCGGTGGCGTCAGAAAAGCCGAAGCAGGGGCCATTCCATAGATGAAATAATCAGGAACAGATCCGAGGATCCGGATAGCGTCCTTTAGGCTGGAATAGATCGGGATGCCGTTGGTCTTGCCGTCCAGATATATTCCGGAGTCCCCTCCGGCTTTGGTACTGTCGATGACCCCGAGAATGTTATATTTATGGGAGCGGCGAATCAGTCCATTGGCTGTTTTTCCATCCATCAATCCGAAGTTACCTTCGCAATATACAAGAGCTGTAGAGTTCAAAAAATCACCTCCCGAGACTTTGTTTCAGCCACATTATAGTGTAAAAAATCGCGAAAGTAAAGATAAAGTCCGAAAATGGTATTGGTTCAATTTAAAGAAAAGAATAATCAAAAAACCTCATAAAAGATGAACACTTCTTTTTACAACGTATACTTTACCACATAATGCTGCCCTAAATTTGATCTACATTTTGGATCAAAAAAATAGTGTATAAATTGAGAAAAACCCTTATTAAAGCAAAAAAAGGTTGATACTTGAGCGATTGGTAAATCGCTTTTGTATCAAACCTATGATTTCTTGTATGTGTGAGGTAAATAGTTATAATACAATTTTAGCACCCTTGCTTCATATCGTGTAATAATTTAGCACCCTAGCCCAAATCGTGTAGATTTTTAGCACCCCTAAGTTATGGCTCAACAAAGGGTCAACTGTCGAAAATGACTGTTGTATTTACCCTATACAGTCCAAACCATTTACAGCCAAGATACTGTTTCAATCTTTGAACAGTATTATGTCTGAATCACTATGAAATTGTGTAATACAATCCTTTGAAAATGACGAACTTCTATTAATGAAAAATATATAGTCCTCATTGAAATATACTATGTATGGAAAATCAATCGAATGGTAAATTGCATAGAAAACTCTAAAATTATGTTCTCTATTGTCAATTTCATCATAACCTAAATATTTCTTATTTAGTACATAACTGTATACTCCATTTGATTCAATGACATCAATATAATCACCAGGTCTAATGTTCCAAAATATTGTATTCTGATTGTCACGATAAAAGATTACTTGATACTTATCTTCAATTTTTACAACATCTGTATAATACCTTTGCTGTTGATCAATCTCATTTCTTGAGTATATATTGTAAACATTAGAATCAAAGTATTGTAGATATCCTTCAATATTGCTTCTGACAGATATCAATTCTTCATCTGACCAATTTATGAAGTTTATCTGATCATTTTCATATGGATATAAAGTACCATCAGTTCTCCAAAAATCTTCTAAAAACAAATCGGTATATTCAATTTGATATGGTTCATTAAAGTCATATGGAAATCCCATTTTCGTATAATCAATATCATTTTCATCAAAAGTACATGCAGATAAACACAATGTTAGCATTAATAAAAGAAATAATACCTTCATATAATCCCCCCCCTAAACATCATTATAAATAGCAATATATACCACATAACTGTCATAATATGTATTATATTGTTGTCCATAAATAGATAACCAATCATTCCAATTAATTGTGTTAGGTGTTTGTCCGCTTGGATACTGATAACTACTTAACGGACCTAATTTCTGAGACCAATTTCCATTAGAATGTTGTTTCATAAAATGAGAATCTCTCCAGATTTCATCATTAACTGAACCAATTCTGAATGCTATTCTTCTCTCAACATTGAATATAGCCGAATCAATATCATTAAGAATTCTACCATTTAGATTATTCTCATCCAAAGTGGATAATACTGCTGGTAAATAATATGTATACAACGTTTCATTTGATACTGTAACTGCTGAGTATTCTTGTGGAGTGTCAAATAAACCAAGCCAATCATTAACATTCACTGCATATCCAAAACAGTTTATATCATTCAATAAATACGGTTTAACTGCAGTGTAAATAGTCGCCGTCCCATACTGTGTTTCACCATAACCTGCTCCATTAAGAGTGAACTCAACAATTGGACTGTAATTAGATTCAGCAGAGTAAAATCGGGCATACTGTGAAATGTTATATTTCCTCGTTATATCAAATATTAGATGATCCTCATTGCTTTGAAGTCTATCATTAATGATGTCGGTTATGTCATATGTCAAGTATTGAGATGAAAATTGGTCATCAACATAATCCTCAACGGTATATGAAGTAACACCATTGATATTTTCATAGGGTATTTCTGAAGTAATATATCCTAACTGTGTGTCCAAAGTTGAGAATTCCATTTTCCTAACTGACAACTCAGCATTAGTCACTATCCAATCATTAGGAGGGAATGGGAAGTTTAACTCATATATTCCTTTATATACAGGATAATAGATTTGACCAAAAGGATCTAAAATACCATACTCAGATTCGCCGATTCTTACATATGATCCAAAATACAAGTTAGTACTACCTTCAATAACATATTTATCTTGGAAATCATTACTATCTGCATTTATATTTTGGATAATATCAAGTTGAATCGGTATTAAGGTCTCAGTTTGTAATGAATCGTCGATGTTGAGTTCAATTAAACTCAAACTATAGAGGTTTCCGTCTATTTTCTCAATAACCGTTTTGTAACCATTTAGTTCTAGAAAACCAGTATTAATACTATAGATACAAAATCCATTTTCATCAATAAACTTCAACACAGACTCATCATTTAATACTGATAGATTCTCTAATTCAAAATATAACTCCCTTACGCTTGTCAGTAAAGAAAATTTATTACTCTGAACAGAAAAAATCTCCGTTTCATTTGTAAAACTAACGCTACTAGATACAGCAAGGTTACTATTCTTTTCATCATAAAAAGTCCTCACTGTCTCAAAACTATGCGTATCAATAATTGCAGAGAAATTTATCTCACTTGGGTTTGTAGTAAAAATTTTCATGGAAAACAAGTCGAAATATGATAAATCAATAGGCAGCAATCCTAGCTGAGCAGGAATTTCAACATTATAATTTGAATCACTTATGACGAATTGATTATTCGCTAACACTAATGAATTATCAATTTCCTTCCAACCATTAATGGTTAAATAATGAACAGGTGTTGCTGAAACTCTATAGGTATAGTTTTCATCGTCATTTTTGAATACTTTTACATTTTTGCTTCTCATTTCAATTAACTCATAGCTTTTCACCAAATTACTTGCAAATAATTGAGTTGAGCTATTTAAGAAAATTATTAGAAACACGATTAATATAACAATTAAACATTTTAAGAATTTAATTTTACATAAACTATTAATTTTTTCCGACTGTTTACGCAATAATTTTTTAGAATTACTTAACATATATCCATCCCCCAATTAATTTCCATTATTTTTTATAACCTAATTATATCATAAGCAATGATTGATGCAAAGTTTTTATTAGACTATCAAAAGATTGGGTAGTGTCAAGAATTTTGTGTATATGAATCTTGATGAATATTAGGAAGAAACATTCTATCATCTAACAATCAGTGATATTTTTGAATTTCGAGAATCATAGATTATGTGCAATCTAAATAGTAGTTTTATGGTATCGTTATAATGTTGGTAAAACGTGTAAATAGTTGGGTAATCGTTAAAAGGTTGGATATCGATAAAAAAGTAGACCAATAAAAACTCTGTTTTTGACTACAACAAGACACATGGAAATGTAAACGTCAAATATTAACACTATATAAGAATAATATCACTTAGAGATCGCTCTAGTGATATTTTTGTATGAGGAGTTGAAATCTCACCTGGTGGAAATTGGCGGATTAAGTGCGCTTTTTGATAACATTTCTTATTATTTTGGGTAATCGTGTTAATGGTTAGGTAATCGTTAAAAGGTTAGTCAGGAGAAAGATATCAGTCCAGAATAAACTCCGATTTTGGTTCAAAAAAGTGATTAGGAAATTGGCAGATAGGGGGAAATCTCCCTTTCTGCAAAGAAAAAAGGCTTGATACGATTGTATCAAACCTATGCTTGTTAAATG
>DOYO01000075.1 GCA_003518475.1 Acholeplasmataceae bacterium | reverse complement strand
CTTGCTGAACAAGGTACTTACCAACTCCTTGAATTAACCTACAGGCCGCTTCATTTGCAATTGCCTCAAATCAAACTGATTGACATGAAGGATGAACTGAAGAATAAGAATACTTCAATCTTTTCTAGAGATTTATTAAGTGCCATGAAGAAAAGACTTGAAAAGAAGGAACAAACCATTCTTTTATTCAATAGGAAGGGTTACGCTCCCTTTGTCTTATGCAGACAATGCGGAGATGTCCCCAAATGTCCGCATTGCGATATATCACTCACGTATTATAAGGATCAAAACAGTTTGAAATGCCATTACTGCGGTTATGAAAAACCTTTTTCCATCACCTGCGATATCTGCAAGGAAAATGCGGTTAAAGAGGTTGGAGCGGGTATTGAGTATGTTGAGCAGGTTTTAAGAAAAACACTCCCGGAAGCGAAAATATTGCGCATGGATGCCAATGTGACAAAGACCAAGGGAAGCCATGAAATGATTTGGAACGCCTTCCAAAATGAGGAAGCGGATATCCTGTTGGGAACACAGATGATTGCCAAAGGTTTGGACTTTCCCAAGGTCACTTTGGTCGGTGTCTTGATGGCGGATGTCTCCTTGAAGGTTCCTTCCTACCGGGCGAGCGAGCTTGCCTATATGCTCTTTTCACAGGTAACCGGCAGATCCGGAAGATTCCTGCCAGGTGAAGCGATTATTCAAGGCTATGATCTTGACCACTACGCCATTAAAAATGTCAGTACCGGATATGACGCATTCTATAAAGAAGCGCTCTTCAATAGAAAGATATCGAGCTATCCTCCCTTTATGCAGAATTCACAAATTCTTGTTGAGGGTGAGAGTTATTTGAAAACATACCAGCAAGCCTTCCTTTTGAAGAAAAAATTAAATGTGATGGGAATCAAGGTTTTAGGACCGACTGAAGCTTTTATCAAAAAGATTAAGGATAAGTACAGATTCACGATTACCCTGAAGTATGAACATATGGACTTTAAAAACTTGTTTCAACTGATAGAATCCTTTGAAACAAAAGAAATATCGATGAGATTTTATCCAAGTTTGGATATCATATAGGTGAACAAATGAAAATTGTAATGATGGGTACCCCTAATTTTGCAGTTCCAATCCTAGAAATGCTTGATGAAAAACATCAGGTCTTATTGGTTGTCACGCAACCAGATAAGCCTGTTGGAAGAAAAAAAGTCATGACGGCATCTCCTGTCAAACTCAAGGCGCTTGAGCTTAACATGCCTGTTTTTCAGCCTGAAAAACTTAAGAAAGAATATCAGAAGATCATTGATTTGAAACCTGATTTCATCGTTACAGCAGCATATGGACAAATGCTTCCAAATGAACTTTTAGATCAAATTCAAGCACTGAATGTTCATGGCTCTCTCCTCCCGAAATACAGAGGGGGAGCACCTATCCAATATGCGCTATTCAACGGTGAAAAAGAAACCGGATGCACCATCATGTACATGGCGTATCAGATGGATAGCGGAGATATCATCAAACAGGGATCTTTACCTATTGATCCAGATGATGATTATCAGTCTTTAAGCAATAAACTATCAGTACTCGGCACTGCCCTTTTAGATCAAGTCTTGAATGATTTATCAAAGGGAATCATCCATAGAATCCCTCAAAATCCAGAAAAAGTCACATTCGCCTTCACATTAAAACATAACGATGAAAAAATATTCTTTCACCAAACCTCAGAATCCATCATCAACCGAATCAGGGGGTTATCGCCTGAACCAGGCGCATATGCCTACCTTAAAAATGAACTTATCAAATTCTATAAGGCGAAAATTAGTGATATAATAGACAGTAATGAGATTCCAGGCACCGTGCTGGAAACGAAGAAAAGGTTAATCATTAAAACTTATGACTCAGCTGTTGAAATTTTAGAAATTCAGGCACCAGGTAAAAAACAGATGGATGTCAAGGATTTTTTAAATGGTCAGACCATCATTCAAAAGGGTGATGTGTTCATAGAAGGGAAGAACTGACAATGCCAGAAGGAAAGAAAACAAACAAGAAAATCATTTTCACAAGACCGGAAATGTTTGAATTGAACAAAAAGATCTTATTGAAGCGTGGCGTCACCATTGACTCCATCGCAGAAATCACCTTTCAACAGCAATCCAAGTATACAGATAATATTTCAAGAAGCATGTGTGTGGAATCTGTTGAAAAGATTTTATCTCTTCGTGATGTGTTCCATCATGTCCAGCTCGCATGTGAAATCGACCGACTAGCTGAAGAAAAAATGTTTCAAGGACCAATCCAAGACATCATTTATGAAGACTTAGGCTTATTTGGTATCGATGAAACGATGGGACTTGACGTTTCAGGATTATACGGAACCATCGGTCAGACCAATTTCGGTGACATTGATGTCAACAAGCATGGCATCGTAAAGCGCTTGAATGATGCAGGTAAGGAAGATGGCATTTGCCATACATTCCTTGATGATATCGTTGGAGCGATCGCTGCTGCAGCATCCACCAGAGTTGCTCAGGTCACGAATGAAGAAATTGCGCACGAAGAAACAGGAGTTAAAAGATTTAGCATATTTGACATTTGATAAAAGAGGATGATTGTTGTGGTCAAGGAAAAGAAACCTAGCATCTTTAATTTCAAAGCGCTTGGCAAAGGAATCTTTGCTAGGTTTTTTGGGTTTGAACAAGGTGTTGACATCACCAATGATGTCGCAGTCCTCTACCGCAGAAATGTCGTTATTAAAAATATCATTTTCGTATCCAACTTGATGTATTCGATCATCTTGTTGATTTTATCCTTATCCACAGAAGGTTCTGTCACAGACTGGGTTGTTTCAGTCATCGCACTGCCTTTGACATACGTGATCAATAAACTCCTAAAGAAATTGATCAACATGGATCCAAACGATAAAACCAAACAAAGCGTCGCGATGTATGTCGCGGCATTCTATATTTTCTTTTCATCCGTTTTGATTTATGCTAGACTCTATCAAAAGGAATATTTTGAAACCGGTGCATATATTTTGATGTATTACGCGGTTGTCGTTATTTCTTTATATCAGGAAAAGAAGTTATTAGCTTCCAGTTTTCAAGGATTATTGGCTTTACTCACTGTCATTCATTTGATCTGGACTTATAATTTCCAAGGATTGGTCAATGGGCAGACGCTATTTGAATTCTTGCCACAATTCTTGAGATTACCTGAGTTTTCGGATATTTTATTAAGAACATTGCTGTTCATTTTATTCTATTTTGTCGTTTACGCAATTGTCTCCATGGGACAGTACATGCAAGAAGAGCGTAAAAAAGAATTGATCAAACGCAGACAGGTTCAAAATGATTTCTCGCATATCGTCGGAGATTTGTTTTCCGTGGTTTTTTCCAGTTCTTATACATTGATGGATAAGAGACATGCCAACCAGGTTCAGCTGATGAGCGAGAAATTAGGCAATTATTACGGACTTTCTCAAGTCAAACTTGAAGAGATGAGAAGGTATTCAATCATCCATCTCCAATATCAGGAAATTAAAAATCTTTTGGGAGATATGAGCACCTACGATGAAAAGACTTATGACATGCTGAAGGAAAAAACTGAATTGGGTTCCATGATTGCCAAACGCATGCAGCTTGCTCAAAAGTGCGAGGATATCGCCAGAGCGCATATTGAAGATACAGCCAATGAAAATTTCCTCAAGGAAATGCTCGTGATTCAACCTGAAATTGAAGCGCAAGTCATTTTATTATCTGATCTTTATATCACGATGCGCGGACCCAAGCCTTATAAGAGACCGATGGCGCATACCATCGTGATGAAACTTTTCCAAACAGAACTCGCAAACTATTTCGATTATGACTTGAAGGAAAGATTTTTAAAGTTCCATGATGAATTCGCAGAGATGTACAACAACTTCTAAAAAAGAAAACATGATCAAAAATCAGATAAAACGGCAGTGTTTCTATTGACTTTATCTATCTTTTCATGTATCATTTAATAGCATTAATAAATAATAAGTATCACTTATTCAGAGCTACGGAGGCTAGTGACCGATGAAGTAGCAGCAACCTATTGGATTAGGTGCTTAACACGAGGGGCAACGCCCATCAATAAGGAAAATACCAAAAGGCGCTTTCCTCGAGAAAGCGCATTTTTTTTGAAAGGAAGGTATGAACAATGAAAAAATTATTTAGCAGCGAATCCGTAACAGAAGGACATCCAGACAAGGTTGCAGACTTCATCTCTGATTCCATACTAGACGCAGTGCTTCTCCAAGATCCAAATTCCAGAGTTGCGTGTGAAACAGCGGTTACCACCGACTACGCTCTCCTTTTTGGTGAAATAACAACCAACGCAGTGATTGATTTCGATAAGGTTGTGAAGGATGCCATTCGTTATATAGGTTACAACAAAAAAGAATACGGATATAACGCAGACGATGTTTTTGTTGACGTTAAAATCAAACCGCAGTCCGCTGATATCGCACTCGGTGTGGATGAAAAAATAGATAAAGAGCAAGGCGCTGGCGACCAGGGTCTGATGTTTGGTTACGCGACCAATGAAACCATCACCTTGATGCCTCTTCCAATCTTTTTAGCACACAGGCTTGCTGAACGTCTGACTTATGTTAGAAAGCATGACATTATCAAAGGCCTTCGTCCTGATGGAAAAACTCAAGTCACAGTCCAATACGATGAACACAATCATCCCGTATCCATCCATACGGTTGTTTTATCGACGCAACATGACGAATACTGGAAACAATCTGATTTAAAGAAGGAAATCCATGAACATGTTCTAGAACCTGTTCTCAAGTATTATGATACGTCCAGCACGATTTATCAGATCAATCCGACAGGAAGATTTGTCATCGGCGGTCCACATGGTGATGCGGGATTGACCGGACGCAAGATCATTGTCGATACTTATGGAGGATATGCACGCCACGGAGGGGGAGCATTCTCCGGCAAGGATGCTTCAAAAGTCGATCGAAGCGCTGCCTACATGGCAAGATATATCGCAAAGAATATCGTTGGATCCGGAATCGCAGATTCCTGTGAAATACAGATCGCTTATGCAATCGGTGTCGCAAAGCCAGTCAGCTTGAACATCAACACCTTTGGAACTGAACGCGTATCGATTGAAAAGATTTATGCAGCCGTCAACAAGCATTTTGACTTAAGACCTGCATCGATTATCAAGAAGCTTGATTTGAAGAAACCAATTTTTGCAAAAACTGCCTCTTATGGCCATTTTGGACGAGAAGACCAGGACTTTACATGGGAAAAACTCGATATGATTGAAATATTTAGAAATCTATTGTAAAATAAATTGGGTGATGATATGAACAATCTTGAGACTCTTGAAATCAAGCGTCAGGAATTACTGAAAGAATATAAGAAACAACAAAAAAGAGGCATCATATTTTTAATTCTTGGCTTAATCATTGCAGCTCTGAGTTTCTTTCTTCTTATGGAAGGTATGGTTATCGGATTGGCTGTAGCATTTGGTGTTGGAGTCGTCGGATTCATCTTCATGGGCAAAGCCTATAATCAGATGCAATCCTTTAGAACCATCGTTAAAAAAGATATCATTTTGACACTTCTTAAGGAACAATTCGATGATGTCTATTATGATCCGCAAGGAACAATTCCTATTCAGACGATCAATGAAACCCGCATGGTAAAAAGACCAGACCGTTTTCATGGAGAAGATTATATTAGGGGATCTTACAAGGGTATCAATTTCGAACTTTCAGATGTTGATCTCAAAGAACGTGTTGAAACCAGAGACTCGAAGGGGAATGTCACTGTTTCCTATCAAACCTACTTCAAAGGCAGATGGTATATTTACCAATTCCCCAGAAAATTCCCAGATGCATTGAAAATCATCGAAGGCAGATGGACTGGCGCAGACACCAGAAACATGGTGAAGCTCCAGACAGAAAGCATCGAGTTCAATAAGAAATTCTCAATCTACGCGACCACTCAGGAATATGGATTTTATCATATCACCTCCAGCATGATTGAAAAGCTCCTCGAGCTTGAAAAACTGCACCGGGGTTCTATCCTGTATTACTATGTCGCAGATAAGCTTCACATTGGTGTCAATGATCGTAAGGATTATATGGAGTTGTCCATTAAAACGCCTTTGAATCAGGAATCCCTAAAGGCATTCATGTCAGACATTGAGTTAATTCCCGCAATCATCAATGAGTTGCGGTTAGATAGTCAAAAGTTTAAAGAAACGCTTTAAAGAAAAGAGAGGGAAATTATGGATCCACTATTGATTGTATTATTAGTTGTCGGTTTTGTTTTGGTCAGCATCATCGGTTGGGTTATTGGAACAATTAACTCATTCAGAACCATGCTTGTTAAAATTGATGAATCAGAATCAAGCATTGACGTTTCTTTGACCAAAAGATTTGATTTATTGTCCAAAATGTTTTCTGCAGCTAAAGGCTACATGAAGCATGAATCGGAAACACTTCAAAAAGTGGTTGCGATGAGACAGCCTGGCCATGGCGCTCCAATGGCTGAAAAGCAGGAATTTGCGAATGAAATGACACGAGGTTTACAAGCGCTTAACGTTGTCGTTGAACAATATCCAGATTTAAAGGCTTCTCAAAATATTTCCAAGCTGCAAGATGCAACCATGGAAGTTGAAGAAAACCTTCAAGCTGCAAGACGCGTCTACAACTCGAATGTATCTTATTACAACCAAAAAGTTGTTGTTTTCCCAAGCAATGTCATTGCAAATTGGAAGAAGTTTACAAAGCGCGCTTTCTTCGAAGCAGAAGCTCTAAAGAGAGAAGACGTCAAATTCGATTTCTAATAAAACGCTCCGGCGTTTTATTTTTTNNTGTTTTAAAATTATGTTAAAATCCCATAAACAGTGATATCGCTTGTAAAAAACGGCCTATTATAGTAATATAATAAAGAACGTAAAGGATGTGGATGTATGCTAAAAAAATGGTTCGATCCAGGTAAAAGAGAGCTGAAAGAAGCTAAAAAAGTAGCGGATGCTGTCTTTGCACTAGAAAAAGAAACTGCACTTCTTAAAGATGAAGAGCTTACTCAGAAAACTCAAATGTTTAAACAACGATATCAAAACGGAGAATCCTTAGACAGTATCATGCCTGAGGCTTTTGCTGTTGTAAGGGAAGCATCAAGAAGAGTGACCAAGTTATTTCCATACTATGTGCAGGTGCTTGGAGCCATCGCAATCTTCCACGGAAACATCGCAGAAATGAGAACCGGTGAAGGTAAAACATTGACTGCGGTCATGCCGGCATACCTAGGTGCGATTAACGGCGAAGGCGTACACATTGTCACCGTGAACGAATATCTTGCTAAGCGTGAAGCAGAAGGAGATATCGGGGATTTATTTAGATTTTTAGGATTGACTGTAGGACTGAATTTAAGAGATTTAACGAGAGATCAGAAGAAGGAAGCATATGATTGCGATATTCTTTATTCAACGAACTCTGAACTTGGCTTTGATTATCTACGTGATCACATGGTACTTTTCGCTAAGGACATGGTTGCTCAACGTGGTTTGAATTATGCGATTATCGATGAAGTCGACTCCATTTTGATTGATGAAGCGAGAACACCTTTAATCATTTCAGGCGGAGCGAAGAATAATTATAATCTTTATCAGGCAACAGATCGATTTGCGAAATCCCTGCGTGATGAAGATTTTGAAATCGATATTGAATCTAAATCCATTTCGCTCACCCCGAATGGCATTCAGCGCGCTGAACAGGTTTTCCAATTGGATAATCTGTATGATTTAAAACATGTTACCCTTGTTCATCATATTAATAATGCACTCCGTGCTAACTATATTATGTCCAGAGATAAAGAATATGTCGTCGATAACGGTGAAGTCTTGATTGTCGACCAATTCACCGGTCGTATTTTAAGAGGCCGTCAATTCTCTGAAGGTCTTCATCAGGCTCTTGAAGCTAAGGAAGGCGTACAAATCAAAAAGGAAACCGTAACGGTTGCTACCATCACTTACCAGAATTTCTTCAGAATGTATAAGAAGCTTTCCGGTATGACCGGTACCGCGAAGACTGAAGAAGAAGAATTCAGAGACATCTATAATATGGATGTTGTTGAAGTTCCAACCAATGCACCAGTCATCAGAAATGATGAACCGGATTATATTTATGCAAGCCTTGAAGAAAAGTTCAAAGCGCTTGTTGATGAAGTAGAAAGAAGGCATGAAGTCGGACAACCGATGCTGATTGGTACGATTGCCGTTGAAACATCTGAAGATCTTTCAAGAATGCTTAAACTAAGACGTATTCCCCATGAAGTGTTGAACGCCAAGAACCATGAACGTGAAGCCGAAATTGTTGCCAAAGCTGGTCTTTTAGGTTCCGTGACGATTGCTACCAACATGGCTGGACGCGGTACCGATATCAAGCTTGGACCAGGCGTCGTCGCACTTGGAGGCTTAGCTGTCATCGGCAGCGAACGCCATGAATCCAGACGTATTGATAATCAGCTAAGAGGTCGTGCAGGGCGCCAAGGCGACCCGGGCTACTCCAGATTCTATATTTCAGCTGAAGATGAACTGATGATGCGATTCGGAGGAGAATCCTTTAAAAAGCGTATTGAAATGCTTGAACGTCTCAATACCGGAGGAGAACCACTGTCTTCCAAGCTTTTCTCCAGATTTGTTACATCTGCTCAAAAGCGTATTGAAGGAAATAACTATGATACCCGTAAACAGGTCTTAAAATATGATGATGTCTTGCGCAAGCAAAGAGAAATCATTTATAAGGAAAGAAGAGATGTTCTTGTTTTAGAATCGATTGAAGATGAAGTGAGAACAACCATTCAAAAAAGTGTTTCGGGAACGATCAACCAGTTTATCCATCAAGTCGGTAAAAATCAATTTGAAATTGATGATGACAATATCATCGCAACCTTCAATGGAAATATCTTCCAACAGGGAACACTCCAAAAAGAAACCATTGAAAAAATGGATGAAAATGAATTGAGAACCTATATCCTTGACCTGGCAGTCAAAGAAATGGATCGTAAAAAGGAAGCTGTACCTCCTGAAATATTCAATGAATTCTTAAAGGTCGTCATGCTCCGTGTCATCGATACCTATTGGATGCGTCATATTGACGCGATGAGTGAGCTCAGACAAGGTGTAACCCTTCAGTCCTACGGCCAGCAAAGTCCATTGGTGCTCTATCAGCAGGAAGGTTTGAGAATGTTCAATGACATGATCAAAAACATCTCAAATGATATTACCCGTTATGCCATCCGTGCTCAAATCAACTATAATGTTGAACGTGAAGCAGTTGTAAAAAATACTCAAACCAATGAAGGAAGAACAGACGTCAAGCCTAAAAAGCCCAAAGTCAAGAAAAACAGAGGCCAGCGTAACTTGCCCTGGAGATAAGGGAGGTGCTTTTCTTGGAAACATATGAAGTCAATAAAATAATTGCATTCTTCAAAGAAAGCATTCAAGATCTGAATAAAGCGCTGCAACCATCTAAACTTGAATCCCAATATAAAGAGTTGAGTAAAGAGATGCAGGAACCAAGCTTTTGGTTAAACACCAAGCAAGCTAAAAAAACTGCAAAAGATGCTACTGCAATCCGTCAGAAACTAGATGATTTTTATCATTTGGAAATGAAACTGAAAAGTTTAGTCGAATGGTTTGAAATCAGCGAAGAGGGAACAGAGGAGTGGATCATCCTTGAACAAGATATCGATACCCTTCAAAAAGAACTCAAGAGTTTTGAATTGGAAACCATTTTGAACGGACCTTATGATTATAACAACGCCATTATTGAACTCCATCCCGGAGCTGGCGGAACAGAATCTCAAGACTGGTGCGACATGCTATACCGCATGTATACCAGATATGCTCAAAAGAAAAGATACAAGGTAGAAGTTTTAGATTATCAAGCCGGTGATGAAGCAGGAATCAAATCTGTGACAATATTAATCAAAGGTCCTTATGCTTATGGATATTTGAAAGCGGAAAGAGGCGTCCACAGACTTGTGCGCATTTCCCCATTCGATTCCAATGCAAGAAGACATACATCCTTCGCATCCTGCGATGTTTTGCCTGAAATCAGCGATGATATCGATATTGTCATCAAGGATGAGGATATCAATATTGATGTCTATAGAAGCGGTGGAGCAGGCGGACAATCTGTCAACACGACCGATTCCGCAGTTAGAATCACGCATCTTGCTACCGGTATTGTTGTAACCTGTCAAAATGAAAGAAGCCAGCACAAAAACAAAGATTCAGCAATGAGCGTTTTAAAAGCTAAGCTTGTTCAAGAAGAAATAAAGAAACAAGAAGCTACAGTCAAAAATATCAAAGGTGAACAAAAAGATATTTCATGGGGGTCTCAAATCCGCTCTTATGTTTTTCATCCTTATCAAATGGTGAAGGATCACCGAACAAACTATGAGGTAGGACAGGTCGATCTCGTCATGGACGGAGAAATCGATGGATTTATCAATGCGTATCTTAAAGCGGGTGACGAGAATGAACAAAGCTAAAATCATGGAAATATTGGAAATCACAGCAGGAGTCGTACTCCTGTCTCTTGGTTTCTATTTTTTTCTGCTTCCGATGAATTTAGTCATCGGAGGAGTGATGGGGATTTCTGTCATCTTAAGAGATGTCATTCCAGTCTCAACATTTTTATTCATCGCCAATATCCTATTATTGATTGTTGGCGGTTTATTTCTTGGGAAAGTTTTTTTCCTCAAAACTATTTACGCAACACTTTTATCACCAGGACTAATTTTTATTCTTGAACGCACGATTCCAAGTGATTTCTTCATGAAATTCATGACCGAAAGCCCGTTATTGATTTCAGCAGGATTCGGCGGTTTATTCATCGGTGTCGGACTTGGCATGGTTCTAAGAAGCAATGCGACGACCGGCGGTATGGATATTGTTCAAAATATCATGAATAAATTTCTTCATATTCCATTTTCGACTGCGATGTATATCACAGACGGCATCATCATCTTCATCGCGATGTTAATTGATTTCCAACTTGGATTATACGCAGTTGGAGCAATGCTTATCAGCGGTTTGATCATCGATCGGATCGCGATTGAAGGAAAATCGGGATATACTGCATTTATCGTAACAACCAAAAGCGAAGAAATTCAAAAAGAGATTTTTGAGAAGCTTGAACGCGGCGTGACGAAAGTCAAGGTTGTCGGAGGTTTCAGCAAGAAGGAAAAGGATATGATCATCTGCACAGTGGATCGCGTCCAATTCTATAATTTCAAACGTATCATTAAAGAAACCGATCCTAAAGCATTCACGTTCGTCAGTCGGACAAAGGAAGCCTTGGGAGAAGGATTTAGCAGGGAGGGTGCAGTATGGGAAACAAAAAACTAGGCATACTGTTTTTAGCAAGTGTGCTTTTAGCCTTTTTAGCAGGGTATTTTTCTTCACAAATCTTGCCATCTCTTCCAGTAGGTTCAGGAGATGATACCTTTGAGTTCATCACGGAAAGCTTTCAAAACTATTACTATTACGACATAGAAGATGATGAAATCCAAAAAGCATTCATTGATGCCATGGAGGCATCAATCAACAGCTATGCAGCCTCAAATAACGATCCTTATACCAGATTGGTAGCAACTCCCCTCAATGTAACTCCGACAGACGATGAAATCTTCATCGGCATCGGCATCAGCTTCACAACGGAAGAATTAGGTCTCCGTGTGAACTATGTCTATCCCGAAGGCGCTGCAGTCGGTTTGATTTACCCGAATGATATGATCATCGGAATCAGCATAGATGATTCGGATATCATGTTCGATGAGTTGGACGATGAGGATGAAATTTTATCCTATTTATCAGGCAATTTGGATGATGTGAAAACACTGATTGTGAAAGACCCTGATTTAGAAGTCAAGTATGTCATTATCACGTACCAAGAAATACCTACGCCTACAGCATATGCTCTTGATCTTGGAATAGGGAACGAAAACTTAAGTTATATAAAAATCAATCGGTTTTCCAGATATGTTCCAGATACAACCGTTGGAACTGCTAAGGTCTTTCAGGATGCACTTAACTATTTAGAATCAGAGTCTTTACTGATTGATAGTGAGAATAAAACATTGATCATCGATATGAGAGACAATCCAGGCGGAGCGCTCACTGCGCTTCACAATCAGTCTTCAGAAGGCATGATTCCAGGGATCGCGCAACAATTATTGACGAAAAGCGTAGAAACCACGCTGTTCACCATGATACCCAAAACAGAAAAGGTTCAAAACTTCTATGGAAGTCTTGCACAACCGAAAGAATATAACATTGCAGTTCTTGTGAATGAACATTCTGCATCAGCTGCGGAAGTATTGGCTGCTGCGCTCAAGACGTATGGCGGATATGAGCTTTATGGAGCTCCCACCTATGGAAAGGGTGTTTATCAGAATCAAATCAGGCTTCAAGATATCGATGGCATTCGCTATTCCCTGATTTATACAGAAGGACAATGGTTTTATGGCGACAACCTAAATGTTTCAACAACCCCTCTTGAAGTTAATCTCATTGCTCAAGAAGGCATTAAAGCTATCGATATGCCCGTTTATAACGGTCAAATGTCTTTGAATACAGTATCCACTTACTTAAACAGCTATCAAGCATTCTTGAACATTCATTTTGATTTTTCAGGCTTGGAACTATTAAGAACAGATGGTTACTTCGATGTTGCTACAGAAAGTGCGGTTGAGCGCTATCAGTTGGAAAATGGATTGGCTGTATCAGGAGTCATAACAATTGAAACAGCTAGATCCATCCATGATCTTTATATGGACTATGTAGCTGATATCAACTATGATGTACAGCTCCAGCGCCTTTTAGAGATTTTAAATAACGCGTAAACCATGAAAACCATAAAAGAAGTCACCAAGAAACCTAAAATATATCAAGTCTACATCGATGAAGAGATAATTTCAGTTGAACCCGAGGTCTATTTCAAACATCATTTGAAAGCAGGTCTGGAACTGGAAACAAGTGCCTATCATGCTTTGATTCAAGATAATGAATATGCGTATTACTTTCGAATCGGGATCGAAAAACTGAAAAAAATGATGACCAAAAAAGAACTCTCTGACTATCTTTTGTCAAAGGGTGCGAAAATAGCGATGGTTCATCAGCTTATAAGCCTTTTCGAGCAACGCAAGTATCTAGATGACTACAGCTATGCAAAAACCTATTTCAGCCTTAAAGAGCGTACTGAAGGACCGGATATGATTCAAAACAAGCTCAGAGAAAAAGGCGTTTCGCAAGCCATCATTTCAGGGTTTATCGCGAACTACCGCGAAGATGAAATTTTAGCGGATTTAGTTGGGAAAAAGCTGAAATCCATCCATAACAAATCAAAAAAACAAGCCATCCAATCCACAAAATCCTATTTCATTTCCAAAGGATTCAGCATGGATGCGATTGATCGAAATATCAAGAATAACTTGCATCTTTTTCAAACGGATGAGCTTCTATTGATTCAAAAGGAATATCAGAAGCTCTTGAAAAAGTATCAGGAAAAAATGGAAGCGCATGAACTGAAATATTTTTTAACACAGAAACTTTATCAGAAGGGCTTTTCGATCGAAGACATTCATAAAGTGCTTGCATGACCATATAACTCCTTTCGTGATAAAATCATGGTAGGAGTTTTTTAATGAGAGGTGTCTATGATTCTTTGGAAAAATGGAATATTCCATACGATGGAAACTGAATCCAGCATCAAGCATCAAATGGTGACCGAC
>DOYO01000105.1:7408-8086 GCA_003518475.1 Acholeplasmataceae bacterium | reverse complement strand
AATAAAAAAGCCCTTCTCGTTGGTGAGAAGAGCATTTCATATTAATAGTGGTGACCCGTAAGGGATTTGAACCCTTGAATGCATGCGTGAAAGGCATGTGAGTTAACCGTTTCTCCAACGGGCCATAAAAAATGGCGGAGTAATAGGGATTTGAACCCTAGCACCGGTTTCCCAGCCTACGCCCTTAGCAGAGGCGCCTCTTGAGCCACTTGAGTATTACTCCAACCTATCTATAAATACGCGCTTTTGCGCCTTTATAGAATAGCGTATTTTTGGTCCTTTGTCAACCCATTTATCATTTAAACGGATGCGATTGTCAAATTTTTATGCTTTACCATCTTTTAACATGGTCAATCCGACTTTACCTTTAACCAAGTCAATATTCAAAACGTAGACCTTGACGATATCTCCGACATTCAAGACATCCTTTGGATGCTTGATATAAGACTTAGATATTTTTGAGATATGCAAGAGTCCGTCTTCTTTAAGTCCGACATCGATGAATGCTCCAAAGTCAACCACGTTTCTAACTGTTCCTTCAAGTTCCATGCCAATGCTTAAATCATCAATCTTAAGGATATCAGATCTTAAAAGAGGTTGAGCAAATTGTTCTCTTGGATCTCTCATGGGTGCGACAAACGCATCCAAGATATCATCAAGTGTATACTTATCCACTTT
>DOYO01000105.1:5692-7306 GCA_003518475.1 Acholeplasmataceae bacterium | reverse complement strand
TCTCTATATTTGACAATATTTTCAGCACTGCTCTTATTCAAACCAGACACATACATCAGTAATGCTTTGCTTGCTGTATTGATATTGACGCCGACTTGGTTCACTGCTTGTGTGACCACGAAGTTTAATTGATCATTTAACTTCTTGGGTGTCACATCATGCTGGTATTGACCGACACCAATGCTCTTAGGATCGATTTTAACGAGTTCTGAGAGTGGGTCCTGTAATCTTCTGGCAATGGATGCCGCAGAGCGTTCCTCAACTGAAAAATCAGGGAATTCTTCTCTGGCAAGCTCGCTTGCAGAGTAGACGGATGCTCCAGCCTCGTTCACGATCACATACTGTACTTTTAAGGATAATGCTTTAATCAGATTCGCAACGAAGCTTTCAGTTTCTCTGGATGCAGTACCGTTTCCGATGGCAATCAGTTCAACCTTATGCTTCTTGATTAGAAGTAATAAATCTCTTTGGGACTCTTGAATCTGCTTTTCTGAAATGCTTCCGCCCAACGTCTTTTCATGGGGATAGATGACACCTTTTTCAAGGACTTTTCCCTGTTCGTCAACAACAGAAAGCTTGCAACCGGTTCTGAATGCGGGGTCGATTCCCAGGATGACCTTTCCTTTTAAAGGAGGTTGGAGTAATAATTTATTTAAATTGACAGAAAATATTTCAATCGCCTGTTCTTCTCCCTTATCGGTGAGTTCGCTTCTGATATCTCTTTCCAAGCTTGGATAAATCAATCTCTTCAATGAATCTTCAATCGCTTGCTTGATATAAACTGCTGATGGAGAGCTTGAATTCTTAATGATTCTATTTTCTAGATATGCAGTCATCCGTTCACGGTCGAGTTCAACCTTGACGGTAATGATCTTTTCATTTTCTGCTCTGTTGATCGCTAAAATACGGTGAGGTCTGATCTTGCTGACAGCTTCATGATAGTCATAGTACATCTCATAGGTTTTTCTTTCATCAATCGCATTCTTCTTGATGTTGGTTATGACCATGCCGCTTTTAACCATATCGAGTCTTAAATCTTTTCTATAGTTTGCGTCATCAGAAATAAATTCTGCGATGATGAACTTCGCGCCTTCGATCGCTTCATCGATATCTTTAACGTTTTCGTTCACGTACTTCAAAGCTTCTTTCTTAACATCCTCATTGGTGAACATCATCATCCATGTTGCAAGCGGCTGAAGCCCCTTGGCAACTGCTTCTGTCGCCTTTGTTTTCTTCTTTTCTTTATAAGGTCTGTAGAGGTCTTCGACTTCTACAAGCTTTTGAGCTTTTAAGATTTCTGCTTTAAGCTCAGGGGTGAGCATGCCCTTTTCTTCAATCAGGCGGATTACCGCTTCTTTTCTTTCCAACAGGTTATTCGCATATTCCCATTGCTTATAAATTTCATTGATTTGTTCTTCATCAAGTCCGCCTGTGGCTTCCTTGCGGTATCTGGCAATAAAGGGGATGGTGTTGCCTTCATCTAAAAGATTCAACACGGAAACGATTTGTTTTTCTCCGATTGCTAAAGCTTTTTTGATTTCTGATATAATCTGTTCATTCATGTCTTTTTGTTCTCCTTATATAGCACAAAAGGGCAAGGCCCTTTAGCTTTTT
>DOYO01000105.1:808-5618 GCA_003518475.1 Acholeplasmataceae bacterium | reverse complement strand
GCAGTTTCAAGTTCTTCGTTGATGTCTGAGCTTCTATAGAAATACACATAAATGAAATCGTTGCTGTAAAGAACCGTTCTTAGGTCTTCGTAAACTTCTTTTCCGTCAAAATAACTGAAATCACCAAAGACTCCATATTCGTCTTCTTGGGTAATGACCAAGAGATCATTTGCATTGATGGAAATATAATCATCAAACGGACCTGTTTCCTCATCTTGTTTCACAAAATATTGAATAACAAGAACAATTGCCAAAATAACCAATGTCAGTGCAATTACGGACATTCCAATTCTAAAGAACATCACTTCATTCTTGGATGGTTCTCTTTTTGGATTGGTTTTCGCTAGCTCTGCCTTGCTTTTTGGATTCTGAGTTGGTACTGTATTACTCTTTTTCTTCTTTGGATCTACTGTCTGGACTCTCGCCATGTCATGTTCACATCCTATCACTATAGAAAATTATACCGAATAACCCTTTAAAATACAACTATATGGTTAAATATGTTAAAGCTTTTCAATCATCACGTAGGCGATGGCCAAGCTATCGGTATGCGTGATGGAAATATGGATGATTTCATCCTCTTTGAAAAAGTCTGTTTTCACATAAGGTTTGCCAGATTCATCGTTTAGTACTGAAAAATCTATGTAATTTGTTTTTCCAGGACCTTTGGAAATCGCTTTGAAAATTGCTTCCTTGGAGGCGAATCTTCCGCCAATGAAGGATAATTTCGTATTTTCTGCTGCGATATTCTCATAAAGCTTCTTTTCTTCAACGCTTAAGATGCGATCGATAAACCGATCGCTCATGAGTTCTTTAAGTCTATCGAGTTCAACAAGATCGATACCGATGCCTATAATCATTTCGCTCTACCCTCTTTGATCTGTTCTGCAAGCTGTTTGATTTTCACCAACCGGTGATTGAGTCCGGATTTGCTGATGGTTTCCTTGTAGGACGCCTGATAGGCAGCAACAAGATCCATCAAGCTGGACTCAGGATTTTCTTTTCTGATTTGCATCGCTTTTTTTAGTTTTTCATCAATATGATGTGGAGGTATGAACTGTTCAATGATTTCGATATCCTCTAATTGTTCGTTTGCTGCGATATATACTTTTTTTTCATTGGCGATTTCACAGTTCATGACACGATTGATGGAGTTATTGAAATCTCTTTTGATTCTGATATCCTCAAACTGAAAGACTGAATTTTGAGCGCCTGCGACTGCAAGAAAATCACTGACACCTTCNNAAATCAAAGAAGTTCATCAAGCTTTGGATGAAAACAATCTGTTCAGCATCTTTTGCATAAATTTCCAGATGATATTCAGCAGTCTTCGGATGGTTCACAGAACCGCCTGATAGGAACGCAGCCCGCAAGAATGCGCGTTTCGCTTCTGGGGATTGTGTGATCAATTCTTGATTCTCAATCGGGTTTTCCAAGAATCCATGCTCATTGATGATATCTTCTACCCTGGATTGAATTCTGATGATGATTGTTTTTCTTTTTTTAAGCTTGCTCTGGGCTTGGGTGATTAGGCTTGTTTCAGCCTGATATAGAGTTCTCACTAACTGTAAAAAACGTCTGGCTACCGTTGGATTGTTTGACTTAAAGTCGATCATCTTGCGTCTCGACTCGATATGAAATTCAGCGTTAAGGTTAAGGAAGGCTGAGAACTCAGCCAATTGACCTTCAAGCTCAACGGGAACAGTCACCAGTTCCTCTTTGACAGTACGTGCAAAACTCATTCTAAATTACTCCCAAGTTTCAAGATAGTGTAATAGATTTTGTGTTGCGATGGCGCCATCTGCGGTCGCAGTGACGACCTGGCGGATTTGCTTGACGATGACATCGCCTGCTGCATAAACGCCTGGAACCTTCGTTTCCATCTTTTCATTGGCTTCGATGAAGCCATATTTATTGGTGATGCCTAAATTCTTAACGAATGTCGTGACTGGGATCAATCCGACATATTCAAAGACGCCGTCAGCAAGTATTTCTTCCTCTTCACCCTTCTTATTGGTGATGATTGCTCCTGTGAGTCCTTTTTCATCCATTAAAAACTTTTTAACGACTGAACCATACCTAAACTCAACATTCTTCATCGCTCTTAGAATATCTTGAGCTTTTGGATCTGCTGTCAAATCATCTAAGTTTTGAACAACCGTCACGTGGGTGGCCAGTGTTGCAAGATACGCCGCTTCTTCAACAGCGGAGTTTCCTCCACCGATGACGATGACTTTTCTATCTTTATATAAAGGACCATCGCAGATTGCGCACCAGCTGATACCGTTCATCGCTAAAGCATCTTCATTTTCAACGCCAAGTCTTCTTGGAACGTTTCCTGTCGCTACAATGACAGCTTTCGCTTTATACGTTTTTGAAGGTGTCTTTAGGACCTTCGTATTGCCATCAAGCTCAACAGATAACACTTCATCATAAATGACTTCAATTCCAAGCTCATACGCATGATCAATCATCATGGTTGCCAGCTCATAGCCTGCGACCTTCTTAGCGCCTGTGTAGTTTTCGATTTCATTATATTTGGATAATTGTCCGCCTGGGGTATCCTTTTCAAACATAGCGACCTTTAAATTCGCTCTTTTTGCATAAATGCCTGCAGTAATACCTGCAGGACCTGTTCCAATAATTAAGACATCATATAACATTTTATTATTCTCCTTAAACAATATCCTTTAAATTCAATAATTCATCAATCACAAACTCAGGTTGAAGGCTAAGCATTTCAGATAAGCGTGCGCTGTAAGTGACTGCGCACGATGAAATACCAGCTTTCTTGGCTGCTGTGATGTCATTTTCATGATCACCCACATAAACTGTGGTTCTTGGTTTCGCATTGAATAATGCCAATGCTTTTAAAATAGGCTCAGGACTAGGTTTATGCTCCGTCGTGTCCTCATAACCGATGAGGCCATCGACATAGGGAAGCAGTCCTGTAAGCTCTAAATGATAGGTTGCGATATGTCTCATCTTGGATGTGACCACGCCGACNNGTACAACCTTTTTTCTTCATATATTGAAGTGTTTCTACTGCTCCGGGATACGCCTTTAATCCCTTTTCAATCATTTCATTCGATACTTCCCGGTAAAACTTGACGATCTCATCGAGTTTTTCTTGACTATCGGTATAAAACTCAAAGGTTTTAAACAACGTATGTCCTAACATATCTGTCAGTTCTTTTTCAGAGAGTTTAACTTCTGGAAAGTATTTATCGAAGGTGATCTTGAATGTATCTAAAATGATTTTCGTGGTTTCAATCAGCGTTCCATCTAAATCAAACAGTACTGTTTTCATTGTTAAGTTCTACTTTAGGTTCTTCTATAAGATAATCGACATAATGCTTTTGATCCTTGATCAGGTATTTCTTGCCAATGATTAAAGCGACTCCGCCCAACATGAAGAGGGTGAGCGAGATAATGATATTTGCAGGAAGTCCGAACACTCTCAACGCATCTCCGGGATGTCCTCCGACTCTTAAAGGCTCAATGATTGCTCCTCTACCTAAGCCATACCAAATCAAATAGAGTCCTAGCATATCTCCAGCATAGAACCATCTCTTTCTTCTAGCTACCAGCAAGAAGACCAACCCGATAAAGTTCCAAATACCTTCATAAAGGAATGTCGGATGATGGAAAGCTCCATCGATATACATTTGATTCTTAATAAAGTCTGGCAATATATTTAAAATAAACTGACTTTCAATCACCGGACCATAAGCTTCAGCATTCATGAAGTTTCCCCAGCGTCCTGATATTTGGCCAACCAGGAAACCGATGGCGACGATATCAACAAATATCCAGAAATTCAACTTCTTCTTTTTTGAAAAGATGATCATGAAGATGAGCGCTGTGATGACAGCGCCATGAATGGATAAACCGCCGTTGGTGATGTTGATGACATCCATGAAGGATTCATAATTGGGGCTTGGATCGAAAATCACATAATATAATCTAGATCCGATAATCGCTAATGGAACTCCCCATAATAAACCGTCAAATAAAATCTCGGTATCCCATCCTAATCTTTTGAATTCCATATAGGATAAGAATCCACCAAGCATGATGCCTGTTAAAATAAATACTGCATACCACGCGATTTGGGCGAATCCCAAATCGAGTGCGATCGAGTTATAAGGAACATCTGTTTGCGTGGAAACAGCAATTAAAATCACTGTTAAAAATACAAGGAGGGATCCTCCATATACATAAAATGCTTTTTTATTCTTCTTTATGAAATCAATCATCTTCGTCCTCATCCTTTCTCATGCCAGATGCCTTTAGGGCGACTGCTTTGGTTAATTCAAGCGCTGCGTTATATCCTAAATACTTTAACTTTTGATTCATTGCTGCACTTTCAACCAGGGTTGCTACGTTGCGTCCCGGTAAAACAGGAATCGTGATTTTAGCGATTTCCGTTGTGAAAAACTTAGTTGTTTCTGTTTCAATGCCTAAACGGTCGTACGCTTTACCCTTTTTCCAATGCTCAAGTTCGACAACCAGCCTAACCTTCTTGTTTTCACGATATGCGCCTGCACCAAACATGGAGACCACATCGATAATACCAATACCTCTGACTTCCAAAAACTTTTCTAAAATCCTTGGAGCGCTTCCGATTAAGACACCGGGAGCNNTTTCCGATGATTAACGTACCCATGCCATGGATATCCAATAAAACTCCATGCACGCTCACTCTCGGTGCTAATTTGCTATGTAAATAAGAATAGAGCGTCCCGCTTAAAGGCGTCGTTCTAGACTTGCTCTTTAAAATTGCGACATTATACATGTTTCCCAATTC
>DOYO01000105.1:0-801 GCA_003518475.1 Acholeplasmataceae bacterium | reverse complement strand
CGGTCCGCATCAAAGAAATCAAGAAATCCAGCAAGCTCAACACCGGGACGGCTTAACATCTCAGATTTGATTTCTCTCTCCAATCCTTTTTTATTCGTCAAGAGTTCAAGATCTAAATCTGCAACAAGATGTTTAATTTTTAATCTCATGCTTACCTCCTATTGATAAACGTGATGTGTTCATTATAGAGCCATCTTCTTAAATAGCTGGATAAAATGACACGCAAGATTGAAAAGCTGAATGCGAAGACAAATAGGTGTTCTGTTTGAATGAATCCGAATCCTTCGGCTAATGACATATCGATGGCAAATAAAATGATAATCTGTACAAATACAGAGAGCAAGCCCATCGATACAATCATGATTCTNNTCAATCAATGTCAGTAAAAGGATGGCGGTAATATAACCTGGAACATTTAAATAAACTAGAGGTTGATTCACGCCAATTGCCAAACCAAAAACCACCGCTGAAATGATGAAATTGATAATGAGCGATAAAACCATGTGAATCATATAATTCCGGTGCAAAAGAAAACCAAGACTTATTCCAATCTTTCTTTGTTTCTTATGCTTCTTCAGCTCTTCTATGATTGCCTGAATTTCTTCTTCACTTGGTCCTTTTGGATCTTGATCCTGATTTTGATTTGGATTCATCTTCTTGTCCCCCGACAACAGTATTATAACAAGATTAGTTAAATTTTTAACCTTTTAAAGCATTTTTTAAATATTGACCGGTATAGCTCTTTTCAACCAAAGCAATTTCTTCCGGTGTCCCGATTGCAACGATTTCTCCACCGGCGTC
>DOYO01000054.1:2177-2678 GCA_003518475.1 Acholeplasmataceae bacterium | reverse complement strand
TTCAATGTTTACCTTTATATCGCGGATACGCTATCCTTCTTTGTTTCAGGTTTCATTTCCAGCAATTATGAATTGATTTAAATCTCAATCAAGGCATATCCGAATTTGGATATGCTTTTTCTATTTATAGGAAGTTTCAAATTTTTCACATGATTCCATAGAACATATTTTTCATGTTATAATTTAATAGGTGATACATTGAACATGAAATTAAGCACGAAAAACTATATCGATTTGAAATTAAAAGATCATCAAAAAAGAGATCTTGTTTTGGTATTTCCAGGCGGTGGTTATTATATTACTTCAGCCAGAGAAAGCAATCCGATAGCTGATGTCTTTATGAAGGATCATTATCATACAGCAATCTATTATTACCGTGAAGAAAAATTAATCTATCCTTCAGTTAAAGAAGAGGGAGAGCAAGTCCTTTCCTTACTTCAGTCCAATCCTTTGGTAAACCGTATATTTTTAATCGGATTTTCTGCAGGAGCTCATTTTGCT
>DOYO01000054.1:1928-2080 GCA_003518475.1 Acholeplasmataceae bacterium | reverse complement strand
GCTTTGAAAAGATATCATATTCCTGTTGAAGCGCATTTATACCCAAAGGGCAGGCACGGGTTGTCGCTTGCTACCAAGGAAACCACATTTGAAGATATGGATCCAGAGCTCTTTATCAAAGAGTTTGGATATTTATCCGGATGGATTGAACT
>DOYO01000054.1:0-1835 GCA_003518475.1 Acholeplasmataceae bacterium | reverse complement strand
AGAAGAACATATTGAATGGGTTCATTACTTCAAGGATGATCATGGTTCAGCAGTTAAAAAACTTGGAAATGCGAATATCATCTATTTTCCAGGAGGAGCTCCTGATCTGATGATGAAGCGTATCCAAGAGTTTGACCTCATCTCCACCTTGGAATCGCACAAGGAACTCTTTATTGGATCTTCCGCTGGCGCGATGATTCAAGTGAAAAACTATCACATCTCCAAGGATTTCGATTACGATCATTTTAGTTATGAAGAAGGATTGAACCTCATTTCAAACCTTTCCATCGAAGTGCACTATCGAAGAAAAAAAGCGCAGAGAAGAGCCATCAAAAAGGTCTGGCGCGCATACCGACATGATATTTACGGCATCCCGGATGACGGGATGATCATCATCGATCAAAATCAAGTTATTCTCGTGCATACCGCAGTTAAGCTTTACGACCATAAGGGAGTTGTCAAATGAAAAAATTCATGGTATTTTATATCGCTTTTTCAATCATTTTTCTGGTGATGATTTATTTCTTCACCCTGGTTCAAGAAACCAACAAGAGAACACTTGATGTTTTTTATGAGCTTGCTGATGAGGCTGTTGTTATGGGTGATTTTGATCCCTTTATCAAATACCAGTCCATCGCCTTTGAACAGATCGATGAGGTTTATACCCAGTTCTACGGATTCCATGTTTATCATGTCATCGCGCAGCTTGATGACCAATANNTTGAATCAGTTTTCTGTATTTGTCATACCGATTTCTGATATTTCCTATGCTACAGAGCTCGAGGATCCTATAGACTTAACTGGAATCACAATTACCGATAGCTTGACTGATCAACTGATTTATAGCACAGAAACAGATTCAGATTATGACAAGTATGCGGTCAGTTATGGCATTGAGAAACTCGGGTTTTATTATTACGCGCCTGAACTAGAAGAGTCAGGCAGCATCGACATCGTTCTTGATGATTATTCAGGAAATCCGATTTTTTCAAAAACCTATGATTTTACCCTTGTGGAATTTGATCCTGAGAATGTTGGAAGCTTTACGCTTGGATACAGCCAAGCTGAAATTGAAGAGTTGATGGATCTGTCAAGCTATACACAGCCTGCGTTAATTCAAAATATAACGATATTCGTGATTATCGATATTTCGATGGGTGGACTGTTGAATTTCTTTCTGAAAAAGAAGAAGCTTTAGGCTTCTTTTTATTTTAGTGGTTTTACTGCTTGTCAAGTCTTATCAAGTCCCTTATAATATGAGGGTGAGAGGTGAAGCAAATGAAACATTATCGTACAAAAAAAGATTCAAATGATCGTTTAAGCCTGGTACCAGTTACCATTACATCTAAAGCACCATTCCAAAAGATTACTGTCAATCCAAAAGAATTGAAACAGGAAATCATTGGATTTGGCGGAGCTTTCACGGAAAGCTCAGCCTATAATCTTTCAAGAATCAATAAAGAAGCCAGAGAAAGAGCCATCAAGGCTTATTTTGATCCGGTTGACGGCATCGGATACAATATCGGAAGAGTTTCCATTCATGGATGTGATTTCAGCTTGGGAAGCTATTTATACATCAAGGATTATGATGATAGTTTGGAATCATTTGATATTTCAAGAGATCAATCGATCATCAAGTTGATTCATGATGCAGAAAAATACGCTAAAACCAAAATTCAAATACTAGGATCTCCTTGGACGCCTCCATTTTGGATGAAGGACAACCATTCACCTATTCAGGGTGGGAAATTACTTCCTAAGTATTATCAGACATGGGCGAACTATTTTGTTAAATTCATTGAAGAATATGAAAAAAGAGGTGTGAGCATCTTCTC
>DOYO01000115.1 GCA_003518475.1 Acholeplasmataceae bacterium | reverse complement strand
ACATTTAAATCTTCTGTGTATGAACCGCAGGATCCGATACGGATGATATTTTCTACACCGTAAAAAGCAAAGAGTTCATAGGAATAAATGCCAATGGAAGCCATCCCCATGCCTGAGCCCATGACCGTCACTTTTTTCTTTCCGAAATTGCCCGTATATCCCCACATGTTTCTCGTTTGGTTAATTTGAACAACATTAGTTAAGAAAGTATCTGCGATGTATTTAGCTCTGAGCGGATCTCCAGGCATCAATACAGTTTTAGCGATTAATTCTGGATTATCTAAATCAATATGAGGTGTTGGTATCATTTGTCGTTCTCCCTTTTTGTACAATATCGACGCCGTTCGACGTACCAATGCGTGTCGCACCAGCTTCAACCATCTTCACTGCATCTTCATAGGTTCTGACTCCGCCTGATGCTTTCACTTCTGCACGATTTCCAACTGTCTTCTTCATCAGCTGAACATCTTCGATTTTCGCGCCTGATGCTCCAAATCCTGTCGAAGTCTTGACGAAATGCGCACCTGCCTCTACGGCAAGTTCAGATGCTTTAACGATTTCTTCCGGTGTCAAGTAGCAAGTTTCAAGAATCACCTTGACGGTTCTTCCTTCACCTTTTGCGACAACACCTTTGATTTCCGCTAAAATCGTATGATAATCCTTGGACTTCAATGCATTGACATTAATGACCATATCCAGTTCATCAGCTCCATCCTTCACAGCGACTTCAGCTTCAAAAGCTTTAACCTGCGGCTGATGAGTTCCATGAGGAAAACCAATAACCGTACAAACCAAAACATCCGTTTTCTTCAGTTGATGCTTAGCATATTTAACCCATACTGGATTGACGCAAACGCTTTTAAAATCAAATTCCTTTGCTTCACCGATCAATTTATCGATTTGTTCCTTGTTGATACTCGCACCTAATTTGGTGTGATCAATCATTTTATTCAATTGCATATATATTCACTCCTTTTTTATTTTTTTCTTTCATGATGATGCTTGAGAATAAACCGACGAGCGGTCCATTCAATAATGTGAGCAGAATGGTGACCACGTTGACCTGTTCAAACAAGAGGTTCGTAATCAGCCCTAAGATGATTGCAAGAAGGAAAAACATGCCTTCAATAATCATTTTTGAATACTGGATCGAATGCACTTTGCGATCAAGAACCAGCATCAAGCGTTCGAATGGCGAACTGGGAAGTCCGGTTGTGATGGTAATTGATGTCCCCATCGCAATGATAACGATGCAAAAGAGCGCAAACGGATAACTCACAAAATCACTATCAAACGTACCTAACGGCAATAATTCATAGACCAGTTTCCATCCATCGATGAAAATTCCAATCGAGAACAAAAATAAGATACTCAAGATCATGCTTTTATTCTGATCAAACATAAAAGCTATCAATGCGACTGTTAACCCTGTGATCACTGCGATTGTCCCGAGTGACAGAGGGGTGAGCGTCCAAACAAAATAATTGAATGCATCGACTGGTGCGGCTCCGCGTCCAGCATAGATGACTCCTACAACTCCAAATGCAACCAGGAAAAACCCAAAAATATGAACAATGTATTTCTTAAACAGCATAATACTCCTTCTAATCCAGCAATTTCTTGATGTTTTCCTTGGTAAAGGTATGATTGATCTTATTAAACTTCGTTTTCTTCATGACTGAAAACACCTTCTTTGATGTCTTCTTCGGTATAACCTTGGTTCCCTTGATAAAACCGGGAACATCCTGCAAATGCTTCGTAATGAGGGGGAGCACTTCAGTAAATGATATAACTCTGATCTCAGTGCTTACTCTATAAAACAAGAAATCAAGATATGGAGGAAATACTGTCAATGTATGTTCCTTCCATTCAATGCCAACAACTAATTCTTTCTTCTCCGTACTCAGAAAATGGTATTTTGGAACATAGGTTTCCAATTCCTTATAATAATGTTGGAGTTCAACGATATCATCCATATATCTTAAAATAGCATGAAGTTTTTCCTTGGGAAGCACATGGTAATCGCCCAATAGCACTGGGTTCTTCGTAATATAAGCTTCCTTAAGCATATTAAATACCTTTAAGACAACATCCATCTTAAATGGCAGAACATCTTCAAACATTTCATTGTAAATATGAAAATCATATAATTCACAAATTTTCTTGACCAGCTCAAACAAATGCTTGGCAACATAGTCAGGAGTTAATAAATTCATTTCCAGATGGAAATTCAAATCTAAAAACTTGGGGCTAAGCCGGTAAATATCTGGTACTTGGGATTTAGGTGTGATGATGAAAAGCGCTTCATTGCTCAGTCTTGGATGCAAATATCTAAAACGGACGCTTTTTTCATCCATTTCAACAGTAATGCCTTCAATTTGTTCAAAAAAGGCGATCATTTGTTCTAAATCGATCTTTCTGCTTTTTTCTTTAAAGAAATGTATATTGAATTGAGCCACGATTTCACCCCACTATGCTCTTATTTTACCACAATAAAACAAACACACACATTCTATGTGTTCATGATTTCCTTGATCCTCTTGTAATCCGTACGATCGATTGCGAGCGGTGTGATGGATATATAACCATCTTCATAAGCTAAAACATCCGATTCGACATCTTCTTGATAGCTGATGATTGAGGATTTGATATGGAAAATGTCTGGACGTTCACTCTTCACAAATTCAGCATGCTGCAATCTGAGTCCCATCGAAGTAATTTTCACTCCCTTGGGTCTTGTATAGGATTCCTTTGGAAAGTTAATATTTAAAATACCGTCAAATTCGTAAAGCTTGGTTTCCATGATTTCATCCATCAATTTGATGGTTTCATCATAAAGATAAGCAAGCTTGGTATGCGGAGCAGAAATAGCGATTGCATCCACACCGAGTATTTTCGCTTCCATCGCTGCCGCGACGGTACCGGAATATAAAATATCCTTAGCAATGTTTGGGCCATAATTTATTCCTGAAACCACCAAATCAAAATCGATATTGAATACCTTCAGACCAAGACGCGTCGCATCTGCTGGAGATCCATCGACAACCAGAGTTGCTGAAGAACCGAAAATAGGTTCAGTTAAGAATGTTTCAATTCTGCTTCTAATCGTAATTGCGTGGCTTTTCGC
>DOYO01000155.1:2092-2582 GCA_003518475.1 Acholeplasmataceae bacterium | reverse complement strand
AAGAAGCCACGCGTATTGCTTCTCGATGAACCTCTATCCAATCTGGATGCTAGACTTCGTCTTCAAACTAGAGAAGAAATCAAACGTATTCAAAGAGAAACAGGCATTACTACCATTTTCGTAACCCATGACCAGGAAGAAGCGATGTCAATCAGCGATCAAATGGTTGTTCTTGAAGTTGGTGTGAACCGTCAAATGGACGAACCACAAGAAATGTACAATCATCCAGATAACCTTTTCGTTGCTAAATTCCTTGGTAACCCGCCAATCAATATCATTGAAGGAAAAGTTGAAAATGGAAATATCATGGTCGGAACGACGATGATCGGACAAACAAAAGTCAAGGACGGTATTTATGATTTAGGAATCCGCCCTGAAGACTTTAGATTTGACCCAAGCGGATTCAATGTGGACACAAAGCACATTGAAAGTATCGGTCGTGATACCTTGATCCGTTTCATGATGGGTGATAAGGAATTAAGAGCTTTAG
>DOYO01000155.1:0-1960 GCA_003518475.1 Acholeplasmataceae bacterium | reverse complement strand
TTATTGGGAACCTTCACATTCTATCCAATCTTTAATTCATTCATCATTTCATTTTATACCGGATACAACATTCAAACCGGTCAATATGATGGGTTTACGTTCTTAGGAAACTATGAAACCGTCATCAAGCATGCCAATTTTACAAAGGCTTTGATGAATACGGGTATCATCGTTATTGTTTCCGTCCCTATCGCCATTCTGCTATCTTTATTAATTGCAGTTGCGATGAATTCAATCAAACCCCTCAAGAGCTTCTACCAAACCATTTTTTTCCTTCCTTATGTAACGAATTCAATCGCCATCGGGTTGGTATTCGCCTTTATGTTTAAAGGTAACTCCAATGATTTGACAAATTTAGGGTTGGCCAACCAGGTTATTTCTTGGTTTGGAGGACAGCCTATCGTCTGGATCGGAGTTGGAGCAACCTACTGGTCAGCCATCTCTGTTATCTTGATCTATAGCGTTTGGGCAGGTCTCGCTTTCAAAATCATCGTATTCCTTGCAGGCATACAAGGTATTGACAAGCAATATTATCAAGCAGCTCAAATCGATGGTGCAAATAAGGTGAAATCATTTAAGAGAATTACCGTTCCCCTCATTTCCCCAATGATATTCTACATTTTGATTACCTCCGTCATCGGATCCTTTAAGACATATTCCTCTGTCGTTGCCATCATCAACAGAGAAGGTATGATTACGACTGGAGCCAACGGAACCATCAATTTAAAAACCATCGTCTTCTATATTTATGATTATATCGGACTTGCGGCTTTGGACGGCATGATGTCATATGCATCTGCGGCAGCAATCATTCTATTCATCATTATATTAGTCTTTACGTTGATCCAACTCTATGTTGGTAAACGCAGAGTACACTACTAGGGGAGGCAGAAATCATGAAAAGACTAACAAAAAGAATTAAAAGACTTGATTTGATCGCATCTCTATTTGACTTGGCATATGTTATTCTCGGTATTGCCTTAATTACACATTTCTTCATCATTTTAGTTGAACCGGTTGTCATTACCGATGTGGTGAACACAACCTATAATGTTTTAGGATTTACATTGACTTCCGCCCAGCTTAACGCAGGAATCAGCTTGCTTGTTGGATACTTGGTGGTATTCGTGCCTCTTGCAGTATCAAACCTGAAGAGAGTCAACAGCAAGGACATCATCGAAATGGATGCATGGACTTATCGTACGCAATTCCTATACTTATTCATGAGCTTGTTCACATTCAACCCATTCAGTGCTGTCCTCAGATATTTAGCGGCTGTTGAAATCATTCAAACCGTTGAAGGTTACGGCATTAAACAAGCAACCATCAATTTTGGACACAGCATCGCTGATCTGTTTAACGGAAAAACCCTTCAAAAAGCACGTGTCAGAAAACAAAAGAGATTAGAAGAATCGGATTCCCAACGCGATTTGGAACAAGTGGGAAAACGTGATTTGATTATCAAGATTCTCGGCATGGTTGCAACCTATACATTCCTTACCGTTGTTGCACTCTTCATTTTCATCCCATTCTATTGGATGATCTTGACAGCGTTAAAGACGAATCAGGAATTGACAACAGCATTGAATCCCCGCATGTTTATCGGAATTTCCGAGATGCAATGGGTGAACTTCAAAATTGCTTTAACAAGATTTAACTTCTGGCAATACATTGGAAATACATTGTTTGTCGGTATCGTTTCCATGATTGGGACCGTAACAACCACCATCCTTGCTGCATTCGCGTTTTCGCGTATTGACTTCAAGGGCAGAGACTTCATCTTCTCTATTCTCTTAATGACAATGATGATTCCTGGTGAATTGTACACGATTACCAACTATATCACCGTTAGAAACCTTGGATGGTATGACAGCTTCTTCGCATTGATCTTCCCATTCATGACTTCTGTATTCTATATCTTCTTCTTAAGACAGTCATTCAAACAAATACCCGATACGCT
>DOYO01000025.1 GCA_003518475.1 Acholeplasmataceae bacterium | reverse complement strand
ATTACGACATCGCTTGCCATCGCGGAAGTATCGATGCAACTGGTTGGATTCCCATCCGTTCAATATGCAGGCCATACGATTGTTACCCACTTGATTGATTATGGTTCTACCCGTTTTGATTTGGGTTACGCATCCGCAATCGCAACTATTTTGTTCTTAATCATGATGACTGCGAACCTTGTCGTTAGAGCTATCTTGAGAAAGGTCGGTGAGTAGCATGAAGATCAATCTTAAGAAACTTTTGAGGTTTACACGTACCAAGAGAATCAACCGATCGACTGCAGGAAATATCTTCTTGTTCATTTTACTGGCTTTATTTGGTGTATTCAGCGCGTATCCGCTCATTATGACAGCATCGAATGCATTCAAGTCGCTTGATGAATTGTTCTTATTCCCGCCAAGACTGTTCCCTAGAAACATCACATTGGATAATTTTAGAGATTTGTCTGAATTGATGGAAAACTCATGGATTCCATTTTCCAGATATTTCTTCAATACCATTTTAATTACAACATTGGGTACTGCAGGTCACGTTTTGATTGCGTCGATGTGCGCTTACCCTCTTGCAAAATACAAGTTTCCAGGAAGAAACCTGATTTTCACATTGGTTGTATATTCCCTGATGTTCGCGCCTCAGGTCACTGCAACCCCAAACTATATTATTGTTTCCAGAATCGGTTTGATTGATAATCCGGCAGCGATTATTTTACCTGCGATTGCATCAAGCTTAGGTTTATATTTGATGAAGCAGTTCATGCAGCAGATTCCAATGGAATTGATCGAATCCGCTAAAATCGATGGCGCAAGCGAATATCGTATTTTCTTTACGATTGTCATGCCTTTGGTGAAACCTGCTTGGTTGACATTGATTATCTTATTGTTTCAAAGATTGTGGACAACAGATGGCGGTGCATTCATCTTCAGTGAAGAATATAAGCCGGTATCCTATGCCCTCAGGCAAATTGCTCAAGGTACGATTGAACGTGCAGGTACGATTGCTGCAGTGTCTTTCATCATGATGATTGTTCCAGTGACTTTCTTTATTCTTTCACAATCTCGGATTGTGGAAACATTCAGTCACTCTGGAATGAAGTAGGAGGTATATCATGACGAAACTGTTAACGATATTCTCTTTATTAATTTCATTGCCAATCCAGTTATCCGTGGTCAGGTACAATTATTCATATTATGGCGAGGTTCTCCATTCTGCGCCAGGTATGAATTTTGCCGCTTACTTTAATGAAAAAACATTAGGAACAACATTATCCTCACCTGAAGATATGGTTGTTTATGAGGACATGATTTATATCATTGATTCTAAGACAAATAGCATCATCACTGTCGATACATCGTTTAATCTAGTAGCTGAATATGACACATTCGATTTAACGCCTGCATATTTGCAGGAATTGACAGATGCAGGCATCAACGATGTGACTGAAATCACGCTCAACCAACCATTCGGCATCGATGTGAAGGATACCGGAATTTATATCGCTGATACCTCTAATTTCAGAATTGTGAAGCTCAATCATAACTTTGAGGTCATCGATGTATTTTCTGATATTGAAGACGTTACCTTCAATGAACTGAACTTTGAACCGTTAAAGATAACAGTTGATATCTCGGAACGCATGTATGTGGTCGCAAAGAACGTTTATGAAGGCATTCTTGAACTGGATACAGATGGATCATTCAACAGGTTTACAGGAGTAAACCCAATCAGATTAAACCCATTCCAGATATTTTCTAGATCATTGATGACAGAAGAACAGCTTGCTCAACTTCAATTATTCTTACCGACAGAATATACCAATATTTCCATTGATGAAAAGAGTTTCATTTATGCAACATCCAAACCTTCTGAAAATAACGCTGAAAACCAAATTCAGCTGATCAATCCGAAGGGCATTGACGTGATCAAGCGCAATGGATACCATCCACCGATGGGTGATATCCAGTATATGGAAGGCATGAACAATTATGTCATTACCGGGCCATCGACCTTAGTGGATATCGCAACCACGAATGATGGTATTTATACCGTTTTGGATCAAAAGAGATCCAGATTATTCACCTATGATTCTGAGGGTGACTTACTCTATATCAACGGCGATGAAGGTTCGCAAAGCGACAAGTTCGATGAAGGTGTCGCGATTGCTTACTTGGGTGATGATTTATTAATTCTAGACAGAAAAACAAGAACAGTCATCGTTTATCAGCTGACTGACTTTGGCATGGCAGTCAATGAAGCGATATCGCTTCATAACCAGGGTGAATTTGAAGAAGCTTCTCTCGTTTGGGAAGAAGTGCTTTTACTCAACACGAACTACGAAATCGCGTATAACGGTATCGGCAAGTTTTACTTAAGAGAAAAGAATTATGCGAAAGCCATGGAATACTTCAACGCAGGCCATGACTTATACTATTATTCAAAAGCATACAAGGGTTATAGAAATGAAGTGCTTAAGGCTAATTTCGGATACATCGTGTTCGGTGTGGTAGTTATTGTCGGAGGCTTGATTGCATTAAAGATTCGATCCACATACAAAAAGGGAGGTTCTGTACTTTATGAAGACTAAACTTAAACGTATATGGTTTGACTATATTCAGTTTCCAAAGTATATCATGTTCCACCCGTTTGATGGATTTGATGAATTCAAACGCTATGAAAAAGGAAAACTCTCCGTTGCGCTTGTCTATATTGGATTGTTCGCTTTTTTCAGAATCTTCTCCTTCCAAAACCTAGGATTCTTAATCAATCCGAACAATCCATTGATGCTCAATTCCCTGCAGGAAATCTTCGCAGTTATTTTACTGTTAGGATTATTTACAGTGGGCAACTGGTCAGTGACGACCTTGATGGAAGGCAAAGGCAAGTTCAAAGAAATTCTCATGGTGACCGGATACGCATTGATTCCTTTGGTGCTGATTGGGTTTCCAGCAGTCATTTTATCTAATTTCTTAACATTGGAAGAAATGGCATTCTATAATTTATTGATGTATATCGCTTATTTGGGAACAGGCTGGATGCTATTCATGGGTATACTGAATATCCATCAATATGGACTGGCTAAAACACTTCTGGCATTTATACTGACGATTGTCTCAATGAGCGTCATGATGTTTTTTGGATTGCTGTTCTTTGATTTAATCCAGCAATTTTTCGCGTTTATTTCTTCGATTTATGAAGAAATAAACTTGCGATATTAGGGAGGACACTATGAAAATTAGAAGAATAGTCATCATTGTTCTCGTTCTATCCTTAATATCGTTATATGTCTTCGCATTTAAGATGCAAGCGAGTGAGAAGGGTGAATCCACATTGATTTCCTTTGACAAGGATGGTTTTGTCGATTCAAATCTGCTTACCGATACCAATAAGCTTGTCGCAGATAATTCCAATTTCTCTCTTTACATCAATGAAACAACATCTTATTTCAAGGTGCTCGATAAGAGTACAGGAGAATTCTGGGAATCGAATCCATCGGTTAGAGATCCTTGGGAAACAGATCCGTCGAAGCCAATCACCAATTCAGCGATACAAAAACAGAAATCAACATTAGAAATTACTTATTTCAATGAAGCTGGTTCACAAACCACGATTAATAATTATCAATTTAGCATTTACCATCCTGAAAGTATCTTAAATGATGAAGGAGAACGTACATATAGCATCAAGTATGTAGAAAATGGAGTTCAGGTTCTATACTTCATTGAAGACTTGGAAGTTGACTACCTCTATTTCCCTAAATACATGCCAAAAGAAGAATTTGAAGCAATGGAAGACTTTAATCTTCTCAGCACGATTGCGTATACCGGGTTCAATCACGATTTTCAAGCTTATGAAATCGTCAACTATACCGGCATGTCCAGATTGGTGAAGAGACGACTCTATGAAGTTTTCTATGAAAAACTGGATTATACAAGAGAACGTGCGATTGATGAAAATGAATCTTATGGTTATTTTGAACAATTTGAAAAGATATTCTTTGAAATCGGAATCGAAATCAAACTGAATGACAAGGGAATCGACGCATCGATCATCAACGAATCCATCGTTGAACCCGATAACGTCAAACTTGCCCGTATTTCGCTCTTACCTCTTTTCGGTACGGCAGTTTCTATTAAGGACACTGTGACAACTGAAGGATACATCGTTGTTCCTGATGGCAGCGGTGCGATTATTGAATTTAATAATGGAAAGTTCTATCAAAACGCTTATCGCAAGCGTCTTTATGGACAGGATTTATCGCTTCTTCCGTATGAAATGGCTGAACAGCAGCAAAAGATCAGTATTCCGTTATTTGGAATGGTGAAAGAAGAAGGCGGATTTGCAGCAATCATCACTCAAGGGGATGCCATGGCAGCAATCAACGCGGATGTCTCTGAACGTATCGATTCCTATAATAAGGCATTTGTAACTTTTAATATGCGTGAAAGCGAATCAGTCACTATCGGCTCAGGGTTTAACCAGTATGGTGTTGACCTTTGGACCAAGAAGTTGGTTCAAACTGATTTCACAGTGAGATTCATATTCCTTGAAGGTACGGATAACAATTATGTCGGTATCGCCAAAGCATATCAAAATTATTTAATCGATACACAAGGTTTGATCTCAACGGATCAAACAACCGGTGCGGTACTCACTACAGAATTCATCGGTGCTTATGACCGTAAAGAATTCTTCTTAGGCATTCCTTATTACGCGCTTGAGTCCCTCACTACATTTGATGAAGCCAAAAAGATTGTGATGGAACTGAATGAACTTGGAATCAACGACATGAATGTCCTATATTCTGGAATTATGAACGGCGGACTCGATAGCAGCATTCATACAAAGTCTGACATTGAACGCGTATTGGGCGGACAAAGAGACCTAAATGCTTTCAATCAATACTTGAATGGTGAAAACATAGAACTCTATAACATGATCGACATCATGACAGCATCCAAGTACAATCGTTTATTCGACCAATACAAATATACTGCAAACAGAATCAGCGGAGCTCTTTCTTTAAATTTCAATTATCACTATCCAACCCGTCTTCCCTATTCGGAAACGACTTATATGCATAGCGGTGATGATTATGTCATCAATCCTTTGTACTATCAAGCGATTTATGATCGTTTCGCTAAGGATTACGATTATAATGGCGTCGCATTCTTAAATATGGGGTCCATCCTCGCAGGAAGCTACAACAAGAATAACGCTTTATATAAACAGGAAGCCATCAGACTTCAACAGTCATTATTATCTGAAGTTGACGAAAAAGTCATGTTGACCAATCCTTTAGGATATGCAATTCCTTATACAGATTACATCACTGACCTTCCAACTGAAACGACACTTTACGCAATCATTGATTATCAAATACCTTTACTACAGCTGGTATTATCGGGTATCGTCGATTATTCAGGCGACAGCATCAATCTATCAAGCGACAGAAGCATTGAATATCAATTCTTGAAGCTGATTGAAACAGGTTCGAATGTCAAGTACACCTTGACTTACGATTCATCTCAGGAGCTCTTGAACACTGAATATAATTACTACATGACGACGCACTACATCAATTGGTTGGACATGATTGAAGAACAGATTACAGAAATCAACGACATCGGAGTACACGAGGGGTATCTTGTTTCCCACGAACAGTTATCACTTAATGTCTTTGAGGTAACTTATTCCCATGGATTAAGAATCGTTATCAACTATAACTTAACCAGCGTGACCGTAGAAGGCCATCTCGTTTCAGGCATGGATTATTTCATATTGGAGGGGGCATAAGATGAAGAAAAATAAAATGACCACCNNGAGAACCGCAAAAAGTATCTCGTCAGCTATAAAAAAGAAAAACTCATCATGAGCATTGTTTTCCTTTTACCGTGGCTGTTTGGTTTAGCCTTTCTATTTGTTATTCCCCTATTTAGATCGTTTAGATACAGCTTCTTTAATTTGACGCCTCAATCAGGTCAAATACTAGAGGAATTCATCGGTTTTGACAATTACTTATACGCAATCAATACACACGTCACCACAACATCAAGCTTCAAGGTTGAACTGCTCACAACGACGTTCGACGTGGCCATCAATTTACCNNATTTTCTTCGTCCCTGTCATTTTGAACTCTGCAGCAGTAGCAACCGCTTTAGGAAGCGGGGACGCGATTAACGCTATTTTGGAACAATCTGGAATCGGTACAATCTTTGATTTAGAGTTTTACTTATTACAAACCGGAATGGCACCATTCCTGATTACCTTCATCACCGGTTTGATTGATCGAATCTATGACATTTTAGCATTGGCAGGCGTGCCGATCCTTCTCTTCTTAGCAAGCATCCAATCGATACCCAAGCATCTATATGAAGCAGCTAAAATCGAAGGCGCGACAGGTTATGAAATGTTTTGGCTGATTACGTTGCCAAACGTCACACCACATATCATCACAGTCACTGTCTTCGCCTTAGTCGATACCTTCTTAACATCCCCAGTATCTAGAATCATCAGTGATGAACTAAACGTTCAACACTGGGGCTTGTCATCAGCAATGGCGTGGATCTATGTTGGAACCATCGTTGTTTTATTGCTGATTATTGGTGGAATCGCCAAACTCTTGAAGATTGGAGAGTCGCACTATGAAAACTAAGATCATGAATTACTTCAAGAACTTGATTCAAAGTATCAGAAACAAATTTAACGACCCAGTCGTCAATATGAGAAGAAGCAGAAAGATTCAAGCATTCGCGATGGCTTCAGTTAGAACTATTTTACTTGCAGGATTATGCTTCGTTATCTTGTTCCCGACGATTCAGCAGATCTTACAAGCACTTCGTGCACCTCAGGATGTCAATAATCCAGCAGTTATTTGGATTCCTGAAACCTGGTCAGTCATGAATATTAAGATTGCAGCGATGGTTTTGGATTATAAAGCTGCTTTATTCAATACTGCAAAATTAAGCTTCATCTCGATGTTCTTGCAGATTGCATCTACTGCTCTGGCAGGATATGCATTCTCGAGACTTAAATTCAAGGGCAGCAATATCTTATTCATCCTCGTTATTTTAACGATTATCGTTCCACCTCAAGCCTTATCTCTTGCTCAATATTTCTATTTCAGGGATTTCAGGATTGGTTTCTTGGAATGGTTTGGCATTGATACCAGATTACTCGGCAAAGAAGGCGCAATCTATTTGATGAGCGGACTCGGCATGGGTATCCGATCTGGAATATTCATTTACATTTTCAGAAGCTTCTTTAAAGGATTGCCTAAGGAATTGGAAGAATCAGCAATCATTGATGGAGCAAGCGTCTTTAGAACATTCTGGAGCGTCATGCTTCCTAATGCGCGCGGTGCATTGGTGACTGTTGGATTATTCGCGTTTGTATGGCAATGGAATGATGCATATTATGTGAAGATTTTTGAAGTCTCCACGGCAGAATTCCCGCTTTTGACCATGAGACTCTTGAATGCGGCAGAAGGCATGTATGCCTCCCTGTTCTACACGGGAGCATTAAACTTAATCGGTCAAGACGTTTGGGCGAACCCAGTATTCCTGTCATTAATTTCTAACGTATCTGCATTACTCATGATGTTACCACTATTAATTATGTATTTATTTGTTCAAAAATCATTCGTTGAATCTATTGAGAGAACCGGTATCGTCGGTTAGAGGTCTATATGAAGGGTGAAAAGGTATTGATTCAAAAACTGAATACAGTTGCTGATTGGATCATTCGAATCGTCATGATTAACATCATCACGATCATTTTATCCCTTCCAATTATCACCTTATACCCTGCAGTATCAGCTGGTTACCGTTTATTTAGCGACTATGTTAATAAGGATGAAGTTCATATCATCAGCGGTTATTATGAGTATTTTAAGAAGGATTTATGGAAGAAGATTGTTTTAGGATTGGTCTTTGTGCTCGTCATCATCTTGGGATATGCCAATGTTACCTATTATTTAGAGTATGTGAATCAGGAAAGCGGGCTATTCTATTTGATGGGTTATTATGTCACCATCATCTTGTTGATGATCGCCTTTGTTGTCGTTCTCTATTCATTTACAGTCGTGAGCGTTTATCCTAAAGCGAAGTATATGACCATTTACAAGCTATCCTTTTATCTTTCAGGAAGATATTTCCTCAAGACAATTCTTTTGATTGTTTCTACAGTATTGCCATTCTTATTATTGCTCACACCTCTTACCGCAGTGATGTTTGTGTTCTCAGGTGTTTCACTTTCTATTCTTTTAAATGTCATCTTGACAAGACAGGCTGTTATCTATTTGAAGGGGCTTGGTGAGAAAAATGTTTAAATTCGGAATTGAAATGATCGATGAGCATTTGGATTTATTCAAACAAAAACGTGTTGGATTGATCACCAANNCCAACTGGAGTCACCAATGATTTTACAACAACGATTGAAGTGCTTTCTAAAAAGACGAATCTGGTATCCTTGTTTTCTCCTGAACACGGCGTCAGGGGAGATCTACAAGCAGGCGTGAAATTAGATACATATCAGGACTTAGAAACTGGATGCCAGGTCTATTCGCTTTATGGTGAAAACAGAAAGCCAACCAAGGAAATGATGGACACCATTGATATCCTTTGCTATGACATCCAAGATGTCGGAGCACGATATTATACATTTGTTTACACGATGGCGTATGCCATGATGGCATGCAAAGAATTTGATAAGGAGTTTGTTGTTTTTGACAGGCCGAACCCTGTCGGAGGCGTTGAAGTCGAAGGTAATATTTTAGATATAAAGTTCAGATCGTTCGTGGGTTATTACCCGCTCACGCAGCGCTATGGATTGACCTTGGGCGAACTAGCCATGATGTTCAACGAAGAGTATGAAATCGGCTGCAAGCTTCATGTGATTAAGATGCAAGACTGGAAAAGAAATGATCATTATCAGGACTTAAACCGTCACTGGATCATGCCATCACCAAACATTCCGACAACAGATACGCTCTATGCTTATTTGACAACCTGTTACTTTGAAGGAACCAATGTCTCTGAAGGAAGAGGGACAACGAAGCCGTTTTCAGTCTTTGGCGCTCCATGGATGGATGCTGAAAAGCTGATTGGTGAACTGAATAAACGAAACCTACCGGGCGTCACCTTTAGAAAGATTTATTTCACTCCGATGTTTTCAAAACACCAAAATGCTTTATGCCAAGGTGTTGAACTGTTTGTTACGGATGTTCATCAGTACAAACCAGTTTCAACGGGATACACCATCCTGTACTTAGTGAGAGATTTATTTACTGAATTCAAATTTTTAGAACCATACAGACCCGGAGGAAATCAGATGATTGATCTGCTTACCGGTGATGATTATGTGAAAACCAAGCGACTCAATTTAGAGGAAAGTTTGGAAAGAATTAAGAAAGATTCATTAGTTTTTAAAGCAAAGAAAGAGAGGTACCACCTATATGAAATATGATTTGAATAAAATGACATTAGAAGAAAGAATAGGTCAGCTCTTTATGTTTGGTTTCGATGCGCTTGAAATCAACGATCACGCTTTAAAACAAATACGAGATTACAAGATCGGCAACGTGATTCTATTTGCCAGGAATGTTAAATCTCCTGAACAAGTTTTCAAACTCAATCAAAACCTGCAAAAACTGGCGATGACAGAAATAGGAATACCCTTATTCATCAGCATTGATCAAGAAGGGGGAATGGTGACCAGAATCAACACTGGCGCAACCTTCTTTCCCGGAGCGATGACCACAGCTGCAACCGGTGATTCCAAGAATGCTTATTTAATTGGAAAATACATGGGGCGTGAATTAATCAGTCTCGGCATCAATATGAATTACGCTCCAGATTTAGATGTCAATAACAATCCTAAAAATCCAGTAATCGGTGTCAGAAGCTATTCCGATAATCCAGAAACTGTTGCAGAATTCGGTACCGCCTTCATCAAGGGCTTGCAAGAAAACGTCATTGCTACCGGTAAACACTTTCCAGGACATGGCGATACCCATGTCGATTCTCATTTGGCATTACCTATGGTTCCCTA
>DOYO01000134.1 GCA_003518475.1 Acholeplasmataceae bacterium | reverse complement strand
TTGCCAATCTTAGAAAGTCAGATATCCAAGGAAGATTACACCCAGGCGAATGTCAGGGTGGAAACGAGAACCAATGGTGTTTATGGCATTACCCATGAGACCACGGAAGCTCAATTAAGAGGCCGTGGGAACTCAACATGGTTTTCCTATCCAAAACGTCCATACCGTCTCAGATTTGATAAGAACACATCGATTTTAGGCATGCCTGAAGCTAAGAATTATGTATTGCTGGCGGAATTCGCAGATAGATCACTTATGAGAAATGTCGTCGTTCAAAAGATGGCTTCATTATTCACTGACAAGATCTATGATTTGGAAACCAGATATGTAGAACTCTATATCAATAATGAATATCGAGGATTATATGTCTTAACCGAACAGGTTGAGACACATAAGAATAAGCTTTCTATCGAATCCATTCCCGGTGAAATCAATACTGGATATTTCATGGAACTCGATATGAGGCTTAGAGATCAACCAATTGATCCAGGACATTTTTGGTTCATCGCCAGAGGATATCCATATGAAATTAAAGAACCAGACCCTGAAGACCCTCTATATATAGATGCGCAGACAGCCTATTTAGCGGATTACTTATCAGTTTTGGATCAAACATTGATGGACCATTCCGATTATGAAGATTATATGGACGTCGATGCTTGGGTGGATTACTTCATCATTCAAGAGTTCGTTAAAAATGTCGATATCGGGTTTAGCAGCGTGTTCCTCTATAAAGAAAAAGACGGTGTGATCAAACCAGGACCGCTATGGGATTTTGACTTCGCGCTTGGTAATGCGGATTATATCGATTATGGACCTGAAAACTGGTATGGCATGCTGGAATACAAAAACAGAATGTTCAAGCTGATGATGGCAATCCCTGAAATTAGGTTAAAGTTCAGAGATCGTTACATGGATTTCCACTATGATGTCTTACCGGAAATTCAAGAGATGATTGGAGTGCTTTCTGATAGCATCAGTTCGAAGGTAGGTGCCAATTTCACGATGTGGCCAATCCTAAATGATTATTGGTGGCCTACGCCTTCGGAAGTCTTGCAGGCCAATTCATTTTTAGGTCAAATCAACTACCTGCAAAACTTTATTGAACTGCGTAAAGCATGGATGGTTGATGAAGTGCTGAGTGAAAGATATGGCACAGGTGACTTTTCAATAGATAACGAAGATTAGAAATAGAAGATGGTTGCTCGATTAGAAGTGAACCCCAAAAAGTAGACACTAATAATAATTAGGTCTACTTTTTTTGCTTTATTAAGAATATTGCTTCTTATTTATTTAATCGCGAAATAAACTATTGTTTGTGACTTTAGTTTCTTTTGCTTTTTTAAACTCTTGTTTTAGTAATGAAATAGTTTCATCAGGTTTAGGTAATCTGAAAATATACTCTTTTTCATCTTTTAGCGTAACATAACATGCTTTTTTGGACATGCCGTATTTCTTCATTTCGATACTAGCGACCTGATCCCACATGAAACCATGGAATTCTTTTGCTGGTGTTAGTATAGCCCCCAATGCTCCAAAACCTAATGCAAAGAATTTATTTTTTCTTGCTAAGTCAATTCCAAGATTAGTAACTGTAATATGACCGTACTCAACTTTCTTTTTTGGTGGTAAGTACATTGTACATTGTATTTTCATGTTAATATCCCCTAATGTATTTTTTTTAATTATAGCATAAATTATTATGGATATGATGCCTTTTTTATATATTTAATAAAATTTAGTATGTGTTATTTGAAAATAAAAACACCTCTATACTCTAGGGACAGTATAAAAGTGTTTATTTATTTCTAAAAAATTCTTCGGCTCAAAACCATTTAACTAGATTAAACCATTTTTTATTTATGTGTCTACTAAAGGGGAGCACTCTAGTTTCGAGCAACCATCGTTTTCTTTTTTAGATTCGTTTGTTCAAATGATATAAGAAAAATCTTATCTTCGTCTTCTAAATATACCCATTCCGCCGGAGGAACCCCCACCACCGACATTTTTAACGATTCCGCCACCGAGCAGAAGGAAGAATAAAAACGGAAGCACAGTAGAAAGGCGTTCTCCCCAAGTTGCATAAGGGGAAATCAAAAAGATGATCCAACCCATGGGGATTTCATCACTTGATGACGTATCTGGGTTATCGATTAGATATTGCTCGAAAACCTCTAAATCATAATCAAAGGATTCATAATCATAAATATCCATATAAATCGCGGATAAGAGCTCATAAACCATGTGCATGACTGCGATATCCAGTTCATAATCTTCATCGCTATATAGGGTTGAATCGATGATAACACCGAGTTGAGAAGGAGTCAGGTATTGTTCCATCCGGTAACCCACTTCAATTTGTGTTTCAACGAGTTCAAGATAAGTGATTTCATCTTCAACAAAGGGAACAAAGAATAAAATGACAAGAACGCCCATGTCGTCATCTCCGATGCGCCATTGGCGGTAAAGATCTGTTTTATCATAGTTTGCTACATCAGCTGCAGTCTCAACTTCAAAGGTTGCGATGACAAGCTGGGAACCGCC
>DOYO01000144.1:872-8156 GCA_003518475.1 Acholeplasmataceae bacterium | reverse complement strand
AGCAAGCAAGGGTATCGCTAATAAATTGACTGCGTAACCCAGAATCATCATGGTCCAATACTTCTTTGTTTTATCGGCGATGATACCCGTTAAAAGTCTTAACGCTTGACCGATGAATTCACCGAGACCTGCGGTGAACGCGACAATAAAAGCGCTCGCTCCAATGACGTTTAAGTACTGTCCATAGATGCTTCTCGCACCTTCATGCGTGAAGTCTGAAAAGAAGCTGATGATACCTAGAAATAAGATAAAGATGATGGCTTGTTTTTTAATGTCTTTCTTCATGTTTTTTTTACCTGCTAATCAGTTTTTGAAAGTATGTGGGATCATAAGTTTTAAGTACGCTCAATGCACGTAACGTATTCCATCTGCTGGATAATCCATGCTCCATTTTGAAATGCGTGAGTCCGGAATGTGCGGTTCCCAATCCCCATGTCCCATCTTTTTTCATTTTATCCTTAATGATGGAAATCGCTTCTTCCATCCTTGTATCATAGGGATGATTAGTTTTAGAAAAATATTCTAATGCTCTTAATATATCATATTTCCACCTAGAGGGATATGGAAAATTTAAAAGGGATGGATGAATGATTTGATGGGTGCGTTCCGATCTGAAAAGTTCTTTTCTGAGTATGAATTCATCACCTCTTAAAATTGCTTTTTTTATTCTATCTTCTTGATAAGAATACCCATTCAGTTCAAGATCATGCAAGGATTCCAAAACAGAAAGCGTGGTATGTAGTGAACTATGGGTAGGATTTTTATCAGACTCCCACATGCAGTTCCAACCGCCATCATCAAATTGATGTTCAAGAATGTAATCGATCATTTCACTTAGTTCAGGAAGCTTAAGTTTACCGTATGCAGCCATACTTAAAATCATTGCGACAACACACATATCTTGGTGCCTGAATTTATTGACTTGACCTTTGTTGAACCACATCTTTTGAAGGAGAAGTTGAACACTTTCTTGATATTCGGTAATCATTGGATTGATTTCCATATTTTTAAGTTCTAAAAGCGTGTAATGTGTTGAAATCCACTTTGGAGAATAGATTCCGTTTCCCCATTTGAAAGTCTTCTCATCTCTAAGTTGAAGATATTGTTTTGCGTATCCTTCTTGATGAATTCTTTCTTTCAAACTCAAAAGAACGCTTGGTTTGGCATTCAGCAGTCTTTTATGCACTTGATAATGGATGGATATATCTCCTTCTAAAAGCCAAGTGATGATGGATGGTTGTCGATTATTCATGGTCACCTCGATCAATGACTATTTTTTAGTCTTGTTTCAAGCATAGATAACTCAAACCTTAAAGCATCAGGCAGTTTACTACCTATGGTATCATAGTACTTTTTGAGTCCATCCATTTCTAATAGCCACTCTTTGGGATTGATTTCAAATAGTTCTTTCATCTGCTCTTCTTTGATTTCCAGATGACTTAAGTCAATCGCACCAGGAGCAGGCAAATATCCGATTGGTGAAGGAACTGCTTTACCTTTACCGTCACATCGCTCAAAAATCCATTTTAAAACGCGTGAGTTTTCTCCAAAACCTGGCCATAGGAATTGACCTTCCTGATTCTTTCTGAACCAATTGACATAAAATATTTTTGGTAATAAGGTAGCATCTGTTCTTTGACCCATCTCAAGCCAGTGATTCAGGTAATCCCCCACATGGTAACCGATGAAAGGAAGCATCGCGAAAGGATCTCTTCTGACCATTCCATAGGAGTCAGAAAGAGATGCTGCTGTGATCTCAGATCCCATCATGGAGCCCATGAAGACACCGTGATTCCAGGTAAAACTTTCATGAATAAGTGGAATTGTTGTTGGTCTTCTGCCTCCGACGAGAATGGCTGAAATCAAAACGCCTTCTGGAGAGTTCCATTCCTTGGCGAGGACTGGACATTGGCTTGTGGATACAGTGAATCTTGAATTAGGATGGGCTGCCGGTGTTGTTTTTTTTGGATTCCAATCCTTCTTGGTCCAATCCATCAGATGCGCTGGTGTTTCACCATCGATACCTTCCCACCAAACATCATGATCATCCGTGATCGCGACATTGGTGAATAACGTATTTTTAGAGATTGCAAGCATTGCGTTCGCATTCGATTTGAATGATGTTCCTTTCGCGACTCCGAAGAATCCGGATTCCGGATTGATCGCATACATATGTCCGTCTTCTTTGATCCAGATCCAAGCGATATCGTCCCCGACTGTTTCAACTTTCCAACCTGGGATGGTCGGTATCAGCATCGATAGATTTGTTTTCCCGCAAGCGCTTGGAAATGCTGCCAAGATGAATTTTGATTGGCCTGAAGGATTGGTGAGTTTCATGATCAGCATGTGCTCAGCCATCCAGTGTTCTTCCTTAGCAATCACTGAAGCGATTCTCAAAGCGAGGCATTTTTTGCCTAATAACGCATTTCCGCCATATCCGGATCCATAAGACCAGATCAACTTTTCTTCCGGGAAATGCGCAATGAATTTTTGTTCAAGTGGAGCACACGGCCATTCAGGATCGATATCTCCCATTTGCAGGGGATATCCGACTGAATGTAAACAGGGCACAAAGGATTTTTTGATTTTCAGTTCATCAAGCACTTTCGTTCCCATTCTGGTCATGATTTTCGTATGGATAACGACATACAGGCTATCAGTAAGCTGAATGCCTATTTTAGAGAGGGGTGAGCCGAAAGGTCCCATCATAAAAGGCATGACATACATTGTTCTTCCCTTCATGGAGCCTCGATAAAGGTTCGTCATCGTTTTTTTAAGTTCTATTGGATCTCTCCATTGGTTGGTCGGACCTGCATCTTCTTCACGTATCGATGCGATAAAAGTTCTATTTTCGATACGCGCGACATCGGTTGGATGACTGAAAAACGCATAGGATCCCGGTCTTTTTTCAGGATTGAGCTTCATCGCTTTTCCATTTAAAACCATTTCATCTAAGAACCTTTGATTTTCTTCTTCGCTTCCATCACACCAATGAACATGGTCAGGCGTGCATAAATCAACCATGTCTTGTATCCACATCTCTAAATCATCATATGAAGTCATTTCGTTCTCCTTTTTTGATGATACATATTAAATATGGTAAATCATTGAGCTATGTCAACAAATATTTCTTTTCATGTCGAGCATTCTAGTTATTCAATTCTATACTGATGGTGTATTCAGACCCACCTTCATGATGGGTTGTGATAAATAAAATCCCATCTTGAATCCTGTAGGTTGAATACTGTTCTTCTGATTGTTCACCAGTTCCTATCTTTTTTGCTACAATAAAATTTTCTTTCAAGAACAAATCATCATGACCGTCAAACAGAAATCTATATTCTTGCACATAAATGACATAACCTTCCTGCCGATATATGTTGACTTCTTCAGCAGTAAACATTGCGATGATGGAAATCACAACAAGTGATGCGATGGCAACTATGCTAAGGAAGATGCGTTCTAGATGATGCGAAACGACAATCATCAAAAAAATGTACATCGTTAATCCGCTCAAACTAAAAAGAAACAAACCAGAGGGAATCGGAGTCCAAGACTCAAATGTAAACATATAGGAAAAAAGTCCAATAACAAAATTGACGATGAGTAATACAAAAAAGAATATGGATAATTTCAAGAAGTGTGAACCAAAGCGATATCTCTCCATCAGTTTTAACCTTTCATGAAAATAATTATTTGTGTGAGTCTTTAAGTTTATGCTTGAGGCCAAGCATAGAGAATCGCTAGAATGATTGAAAATGTCATGGAAATAAAAGTAAATCTACCAAATAAAAAGAGAATCGGTAGTATGGTAGAACGAAAAATGCCTTTTCCCATCATACCCTCCAGATGATTTCAAATTAAGTTATATTTATTTGATACACTATTTAATTCTATTTTACTCTCATACTCCTCTTTTATATCCCAAATATACGTGAAACAAAAAAACCAATTCATTATGTAAGAATTGGTTTCAGTATTTTTTGATAGGATTCTCATTTTGTTATTGATAAATGACTGTGGAGATGTAAAACAAAACATTTGCTCAAAATCAGTTCATCATAAACAATGTAATCAAACTCGAATCGACGGAGTCATCATTTTGTCTGTTCTAGTCTTTCAAAAATCATGTAACACAAATATGTCAAATAAGTAGATGGAATCTTTTTTTGACCAAAATCCCAGTCCTTCATTTTCAAATATGCAGATTCAGCGATAAATAATCCCTCTTCGTTCTGTTTACTCCTAATTACTTTCATCATTTCCAAAAATCGAGGATCCTGATGTGTGAAATTATACTTGCTCAAAGTTCCAGCAACACTTAATAAATCATACCAGCAAGAAGGTGCCTTGAGTTTCCGGAAATCTGTGCCCATAAAAAACATATATGGATGCTGCTCATTGCTGTTTTCCCATAGGTCAAGCAAAGAGTTCACCGCAGTTAGTGCAGTTGGAGAGTCTTTATATTCCGGAATGTAGGACAGCAGGTCAGCCATAATCAGTGTTGCATATGGGCAACAATCGTCCTTTCTGCCTGGACCTCGGAATTTCCCGAGTTCTTCAGAAACAGCGCAAGGAAAACCATTCGAGCGACAGAGAGAAATCAAGTAATCAATGCCTGGTTTAATCAGTTTATTATAATCTGCTCCTGTTTTATAAAGGGCAAGTAAAAGGAGAGGTGCATCACATAAACACCAACTGAATACATCCTGACCAGTTCCTCCAAAATGTTTAGGGACATTGGTCATCGACTGAAACACACCATTTTCATCCTTATGTAAAAGCATTTGATCAATTGCCTTTTTAATTTCTGGAATTTCAGTGTCAAATCCAAGATCCAATAAGAACAGCAGTTTTTGAATCGGTAAATCAGGATTCTTGTGACTTGTCACCAGACTGCCGTGAAAATTTGAAATATCAAAAAGATACTTTTGGATGCGTTCATCTTTAANNTTACAAATATATCAAATTTCGATCTATTTATTAAGTTACTGTTTAAATATTACTTTCATGCTTACAGTGAATAACTGAGTTCTAGAAGTGCAATACTTTCTAAGTGTTCCGTATTTGAAAACATATCCACTGGTTGGATGTCTTTGATCCGGTAAGCATCCTTAAGAATCATTAAATCTCTGATTTGTGTTTCCGGTTCGCATGAAATATAGACAATTTTCTTTGGTGCCATCTTCATAACAGCCTTGAGGAAGGATTCTGATGCTCCGTCTCTTGGTGGATCCATAATCAAACAATCCACTTTTTCGTTAAAATTCAACATAAAATTGGAAACATCGTCATTATAGAAATAGATATTGGCGATTCCATTATTTTTTTTATTGAACATTGCATCCTGGTGCGCTGTCTGATTGGTTTCCACTGCTATCACTTTTTTTGCTGATTTTGCTGCAATCAGTGAAATCGTCCCAATGCCTGAATAGGTATCCATCACGATATCGTCCTTTGTAATCTGGGCAAGTTCAATGGCTTTTTGATAGAGTTTCATCATTTGTTTCGGATTGACTTGATAAAATGATTTCGAGGATAATCTGAACCTGATGCCGTCAATCTCATCTTCGATATAGCCTGTTCCAGAGAGTATCTTTTCTTCATCCAGGAGCACCAAATGCGTCTTTTTAAGATGGACATTTTGAACAAATGTCATGATCTTCGGATGCGCTGCATAAATCTCTTGAATCATCTTCTTCGCATTTGGAAGCAGATAGCCGTTTGTCACGAAGACCAAAAGCATTTGACCGTTCGCCAATGATTTACGCATCATGATATGCTTGATGATTCCAGTTTCCTTATTGATATCGTAAGCGCTCATTTTATATTTATTGAGTACTTTTTCTGTTGTCTTTAGGACTTCGTTCAATTCTTTATCCTGAATATAGCAATCCAAAAATGGAATGATATTCTTGCTACTTTCCTGATACAATCCAAGTCTTAACTTATTTTTAGAAGTCGTCGCTGTAGCGACCACTTTATGGCGGTAGTTAAGCGGTTCATCGTTTTTGATCATCGGGTGAATTGTTGTCCTGATATTGAATTTTTGAAAGAGCTTGTGGATATAATCTTCCTTTAATCTAAGCTGCTCGTTATATTTGATATGGAGAAAATCACAGCCTCCGCATTCATAAAAGATCGGGCAAATGACTTTTGCGCGGTGCGGTGAAGCAACTCTTATATCCACCTCATGGATGACCTTATGTTTTCTATTGATAAACTCAGCAGTTTCTCCTGGGAGCATGTATCTGACTTTAAAGTTGTTTTCACAGATTGATTCAGTTAAATCGTTTAATTTTATGCATTTAATTTCCATAATATACCTCTCCATCATTATATCATTAAAAACAAAAAGGGCTGAGCCCTTTTATGGTAAAATTCTAACAATTACGTGTTTTCTGGAGATGATACTGGATTTGATTGTGTGATTTTAGCCTTATCCAATTTATACAATTCTTCTGTTGCGAAATGCAATTTTGTGACCCAGTTTTTCTTATTCAGCGGGTAAATATAATATGTGTCGTTCAAGGTTGATATATCGACACAGTCACCTTTTTTCATGTAATCGTATTCAATATGAAGGGAGTACATCGCCAGAGGTTCCTTGATGACTTGAAGGGGCTTGCCCAGTTCATCGCCTGTTAGGATGAATCCGTTTCGCCCATGGATCAACTTGCCTTTGCCAAGCGGAATAAAGCCTTTGGCATTCGGTAATGATTCTATCGATACTTCATCTTCAAAGGAGTAAGTCTTTTCTAGAATTTGTTTCTTCACTTGTTCTCTTTCAAATTCATACCAATCTGGAATATGAGAAAATTCCGTGACACCAGCAGTTGCCTTAAGGGAACCGTTGACATCCATTTCATAGGTCTTCTTGCAGTGATTGCACCAAAGCATATTCAAATCGGAATCCATTTCATGTTCGGTCAAACAGCTTGGACACTGATATAAGACATGATGCAAGCCCTTCGCACGGTCCTTGAAATCGATTTTAATCTGATTATCCTTCTGCCATTTGTATTCGTCATACTCGAAGGCTTTATGGATGCGCTCATTGATTTCTTCAACGCTGATCTGTTCAATTTCTTCTTTGGTGATGATTTGTGTCAAGTCAGCTGCGATTGGAAGCTTCCGCATGGAAAGATTCCACACGGGTTGTGTGAGATAATTGCCGTGCATATTGAGCATCGCGACAGGATGCTTCAAGACCTTGATCATCTTGCTCAATGAATCAGGCAGGATTGCAGTCGTTCCGCAAAGCGAATATCTCGCTTCGGGATA
>DOYO01000144.1:0-789 GCA_003518475.1 Acholeplasmataceae bacterium | reverse complement strand
CAGTATATAAGGAGGCTTTAAGCCATCCATGTTGACCTTCGTGACTTTAAGCTTTCGTTTCCAAATATCTGGGAAGCTTAAAAGCCAAGCGATTGGAGTCAAGAAAAACTTTTCCCGAACTGGCTTTTTATCTAGATCAAAACGTTTAATATCATCCATATCGATACGCACCTGCTCATTTTTTATTAAGTTCATTATAGCATAAATGATTTGAAATTAAAACTATTTTTTAGGACCGTGTTAGTGGACGACAACTTGGTTACGTCCATTTGCTTTACCTTCATAAAGCGCATCATCTGCACGGTCTACAGATTCCATCAGCACTTCATTCTTATAGTGAAGCGTCGCACCAATCGTAACCGTTACAGAAATGTTTGAATCCTGGTTTTTAATCTCAGACGCTTCAACAAGCGTTCTCATCTTTTCAGAGATGGAAACCAAGGATTCGGAATCAATATTGCTCAAAAGAACCAAGATTTCTTCACCACCCATCCGAACCACATAGTCATTCGCGCGCAAGTTATATTTGATGGTGTTGCTCACAGTGACGAGCACTTCGTCACCGAGTGCATGTCCATATTGATCATTGACCCTTTTGAAGTGATCTATATCAATCATTAGAATACCAAGCGTACCTGGGTTTTCAGATGCTGAAAGGACTTTTGGAAAGCTGTCAGATAAAAATCTGCGGTTGAATAATCCGGTTAACGGGTCAAGCAGTGCGATATTTTTCTGAATTTCAAGCTCCTGCTGCATCAAATTCTTTTGTGTTTCATCGGTAAAGACTTC
>DOYO01000013.1 GCA_003518475.1 Acholeplasmataceae bacterium | reverse complement strand
CCACAGTAAAAATAGATAAAGAAGAAATGTCAATCATTTTAGAGGAGGCTACACGCGCTCCATCCTCGATGAATATGCAGCCTTGGAGATTTTTCATTGTTGAATCCAAAGAAGCGAAAGAAAAACTAAGACCTGTTTTATACGGCAATCATTTGCAGCTTGATACCTCATCAGCGATGATTCTGATCTTCACAGATCTGAAGAAATATGATTATGCGGAAAAGATATATGATAAGGCGGTTGAATCCGGATTAATGCCTGAAGAGGTGAGAGAAAAACAACTCAGAAATATCAGCAACATGATTCATACATTGGATGAACACCAGGTTGAAATGGATGGCAAGCTGGATGGCGGATTGGTTGCGATGCAGCTCATGCATATCGCTAGAGAGCATGGCTACGATACCTGCTCCATCGGAGGCTTTAAGCATGAATTGATTGCTGATGCCTTGGGTATTGATTCAAAAAGATATAAGCCAGTCATGATTGTATCCATCGGGAAAGCTGCTGAAGAAGGTCATCCTTCAGTCCGGCTTGACATCGAAGATATTGCATATTGGATGTAAATAAAAACCTGTAAACTTTAACTCCCAAGGAGTTTGGCTTACAGGTTTTTTTATTTCATGAATCAAATTAAATATCGTACTGAGAAAGAATTTGAGCAGGTGTTTTTCTAAGCAGCATGTAAACAGGGAATAGTCCTGCCAGCATGTTGATCACATAGGCAATCACGATGCCTGCAACAATGGTAACAGGAGTGACTAAGAAGAAATTAAAGTCTCCCAATAGCCCACCTTGAAGCCTTGATAAAGCCATCGTACCTAAGATATAACCTACCATGGTTGATATCGTGGTTAACACAAATATTTCGATGATGAAGGAGATGAATATTTCACTTTTCTTCACACCAAGCGCACGATAGACACTTACTTCATAAATACGTGAAATGAGGGATGAGCGAATGACGAAATAGAATCCAACCATCGCAAATCCAATCAATAACGCACTGGTTCCCAATGTCGAAAGCAACACAATCTGCTGTTGCGATTTCGCACTGTTATAAGCCTCTTGATAAACATCAGTCACGGTGATTCCTGGTAATAAATCCAATTCTTCAGCAAGCTCTGCAGCATTGCTGCTATAAATGTAAACTTGACTTAAATCAGCATATCTCAACTTTTCCAAATCCTCTGACTGCATCAGCATGACTTGATCAATGCTTTCATAAACTCCGCTGATTTCATAATCAAAACCAANNGCAAACACGTAAGGTATAGCCGTTGTATCCGCCGATCTATAAAGATTAGCGAGATCCCTAGACATATAAACCAAACTGATATCAGTATCTACAACACCGACAATGTGGATATCATTTCCAGCTATTTCCATTCTTTCAAAATAGAGATGCTGATAACTCCAAATACCTTGTTCTTGACCATAACTTGTCTCTACGATGTTATCGGCAATCTTCTTGGAAACTAATATTTCAAAATCGTTTGCAGGCATTCTGCCAGACACAAGCTTACTTCTGCTGGTGTGATCAACAAGATCTATCTGCGCGGAAACACCTACACCTGAGTTATCTCCATTCGGACTGATAAATTGAAGATTTAGGTTTTCAAATGTATTGATGTAATAGTCTTCATCACCCAAACCATATGCCATGAGATCGTCATAATCTGGTAAATCTGATGAAATGCCTGATTCATATATTCCAACATAATTCTTGCTGATGGACATATAAGGTTCTGGTCGAACAATTACGACAGAAGCCAAGGTGGCAATCGTAAAGGCGATGACAATACCTGCAACAAGGAATGAGAACAACATCAATTTTCCCTTGCGGCTTGTGAGGAGTATCTTTCTAAGCGCCATCAAGAATGTTTGCTTGATCGATACAATCGCTTTAGATTCTCTGTCAACATCTTTGTTTTCCAGCACTTCAAGATTGAATGAAGTTTCAATCAGTTCTTGTCTTGTTTTTTGAACATAGTGCTCATCTTTAATGACAACTCCAGTTGAATTATCGACAAATTTTATCTTATCAAAAGTAGAATCAACATCGAGATACAACGTCTTATTTTTAACAATCAAGCGAATGCTAATAGGTTCCGATGTTTCTTCATGGTCGCTATATAAAGCCATTTTCAGTTGATCATTACCTGTATTGGAAACAGACTTTAAGTCCTTTAAGTAAATCGTGTCATCCTTGCCGATTTTTTGAGTTTCAGTCTCAGCATTGTTATAATCATTGATAACCTGTCCATCCTTGATTTCAATGATGCGGTCTCCATAAAACTTGGCGATATCCCTTTCGTGCGTAACTAAAACAACCAGCTTATCTAAAGAAATCTGCTTGATGATGTTCATGATGTCCATCGTGTTCTTGCTGTCTAGATTACCTGTCGGTTCATCAGCGATGATGACTTTTGGATTTTTAACGAGCGCGCGGGCAATGGCGACACGCTGTTGCTGTCCGCCTGATAACTGCAGAGCTTTCTTCTTTCTGAATGGATACATGTTGACAGCTCTTAAAATATAATTGACTCTTGTTTCAATCAATTCAGGATCATTGATACCAATCATCTTCAAGACAAATCCGATGTTATCAAATACGGATAACTCAGGTAAGAGATTGTAGTTTTGAAAAATATAACCTACGCTTTCATTTCTGATCTTATCCCAAGTGGATGCGTCATAATCTTCAATGATCTTATCTCCAAATTCAATACTGCCTGACTGCACCTTATCCAATCCGCCGATAACGTTCAGCAAAGTCGTCTTACCGGAACCTGAAGCTCCTAGCAAAACAACCAGACCCTTTTCAGGAAAATCAAGGTTGATATCATTTAAAACATGAATCTCGTTCTTTTGTCTTCGATTAAAATATTTATCTAAGTGATTGACTTTGATCATGGTTTATTCTCCCCCTTTGCTTGCTGTTAAGGTTTCAATGACAGATTGCTTGAATACCTTCTTATTGAATCTTAAGCCCAGCCATGCGCCAAGCAGCATGAATGCGGTGAGTAAAATAGCATAATCTCTGACTTCCATGTATTGGATCGCAAGCTTGATGAAATTGATGTTGTTGCTTAAAACGTTCAATAAGATAATGGTGATGATGAATCCTACAGTTGACATGATGACTTGCTCTAGTACCACAAGTCTGGCCAACGAGGCTTTGTTTGCTCCAATCGAGCGGTAAATCGCGAAATCTTTCTTTCTAGCATTCATCACGTTGCGTGTGACGGCATGAACGATGGAATATAAGAACATACCAAACAAACTCAAGAATACCAAAGCGATTAACCCAAGGAAGAATACCATGAATTCACGCATGAAGCTTGAGATGTTATTCGGATAATAAACCTTATAGACAGATAAATTAATCTCATCAAGCAAACGATTTCCAGCATAGTAACCATCAATACTAAGTGAAATGATGTTTCTTGCTGATATCGTGTACTCATCTTCCACTTCAAGCATCCATGCTTCAATGATGCTAATAGCCAAGGTTTCCTTCATTTCGGCAACATTGAAATCAGAATCCAAATTATCCGGTATTTCAATCGATAATCCGGGAATAGTTGTTGAAAGGGTGACACCCTTTGGTGTTGTCGAAGAAATGGTGACTGTCTGATTATTAAAGACTGTTGTTGCTGCACCGTTACCATTTATCCAAATATCAACTCCATGATCTAAATTTGTTGGATAGACATAGACGCGTTTACCTGATAACTGAAAAGTCATCGAATACATCAACTGGTCTCTGATTTGCATGTAAACACCTTGATCGACTACATCCTCCATGACGACAGGAGTATTTAAAAATGCATCTGATAAATAGATGATGTTACGATCCTGTTTATCAATTCCAACGACCATGAATGTTGCAAGAGGATCCATACTATTACCATAATAATATCCGCTGTATAAATTGATTGAATCACCAACACTAAATGATCCCCAATGTGCGCTGATCACAACTTCATTGGCTGCAAGCGGCAATCTACCCTCAACATCTTTCGGTGATAAGGTTTTTGCTGCATCTGTGCCTTCAAGATACCCATTTCCCCATCCGTTCGTGCTTTGAATGGTTAACTGAGTTTCATTATAAAAGTTCATTGCGTGTTCGTAAACATAATTGACACGCCTCAAATCATTGAAATAATCAAGCTCGTCTTCAGTAAATTCGGTTCCATCTCTTTTTTCTACAAGAAGCCTAGTTTCAGGAACACTTGGGAAAGATTGAGATTGTTGAAGACCAACCTCGCGGATTCCGCTGATTTGATTCGTATAGACTAAAGTAAAAACAGCGATGACGATGATTTGCATCAGCATCACGAAAATGAGTTTGCGAGGTGTCGCAAACATATTTCTTAATGCAAATCTGAGAAGCGTTAAAAAATGCATGCGCTTGGGTTTAGGAACTTCTGCCAATACTGCTTCTTCATAATTCTTGATTTTCTTATCTTCGATCACTTCGCCGTCATGCATTTTGATTTTTCTGGTTGCGTAGTCTTGAATCTGTTCATAGTCATGCGTGACAACGACAATGAGCTTGTCCTTGCTGATTTCATGCAATAGCTTGATAACCTGAGCACCAGATGCGCTATCTAGGTTTCCGGTTGGCTCATCAGCAACAATGATCGGGCAATCCTTCGCCAATGCTCTCGCGATGACCGCTCTTTGTTTCTGTCCGCCTGAAAGCTTGGAAGCTTTATGATTTTTATGAGATGTCAATCCGACCTTGTCAATCAGTTCAAGCGCACGCGCTCTTCTTTTTTTAGGGTCATAGCCTTGAATTTCGAGGGCGAGCATAACATTTTGAAGAACTGTATAGGAATCAATGATGTTATAGTTTTGAAAAACGAACCCGATATAAGTTCCTCTGTATTTTTCCCAATCTGCAATCGTATAATGTGATGTTTCTTCACCAAATAAATATAATTCTCCGTCTTCATAACCGTCCAGTCCGCTAATGACGTTTAGGAGTGTGGATTTACCTGAACCGGATTCACCGGTTACAGCAACAAATTCACCTAAATTGAATTCTAGGTTGATTTTCTTCATCCCGACAGAAACAGTTTCCTCTGATTTGTAATATTTCGATACATTTTCCAGTCTGATCATGCTCATGGTCTGTTCATCCTTTCAATCACATTAAATAATTCCTCAGGCTTATGAATAATAAAGTCTGCGTGATGCGCTTCTAAAACCGATTGATCCCTGAAACCCCAGGTCACACCGACACTTTTAAGCTTCGCATTCGTCGCAGTCAGCATATCAATTTCTGAGTCTCCCACAAATAAAACTTCGTCTTTTTTCAAATCTAATAATTTTAGAGCTTTATCAATCATATCTGGAGCAGGTTTGATTGGTATGCCTTTGATTTCTCCGATGGAAACATCAAAATATTTATTAAATATCTTTTCATTCAGTTCCTGCACCAAATGATCATACTTATTTGAAACAACTGAAAGTTTAAATCCTTGTGTACGTAATTGGTTGAGCAAGAGCATGATACCTTCATAAGGACCAGTCTTGTTCGAATTATTTTGATCATAATGGGCTTGATAGATCTTAAAGACCTTCATAACAAGCTCTTTTGATGATAGAGCAGGGAGTACTCTTTCAATGAGTTGAATCGCTCCGCTGCCTACCGCCATTTTGACTTGGTGAACCGTTTGAAGCGGATACTCCATCGAAGCCAGAGCATAGTTCACACTATCGGTGATGTCATCGATGGTATTGAGTATCGTTCCATCCATGTCAAATATTATTCCTTTAATCATAAGTTGTCCCCTAACGTTAGTTTTTTTAATTATAGCATGATTCAATTGCATGATGAAGTTAAAAACATGTAAGTTATGTGTTAAAGCTTCTGAAAGGATTGAGGTATTTCGATGATTTGGTTTATCTGATCGCTCTTTTTAGCGATTTCCATCAAACCAACAACCTTCAAGGCATAGGATTTGTCTGAATCCTGTGTAATATTATTTTGAATATCCTTGGCAAGCTTGTCATAAAAGAGATAATGCTTGCCGATTAAAATCGGAATATTTACTTTTTCATGTTGTGAAGTGTAGAGTTCGCTTCTGAGTCCAGAAGACTGATAGGAGTCACCGATATCTAGATAATTGACATCTGGCTGGTCAAAACCGTATTTATAATAAGACGCATTCGTGCCATCAATTTGAAATCTAGGTAATGGGTTCCTAAACAATTGTCCAGCACCTAAATAACAGGTCAGTCCCTCATAATACATCTCCATTTCAAAATGATCATCAACTAAAGCACCTTCACGGTCTTTATAGGTTTTCATCTGTAAAGATTTAGGCAAACCAAATAAACGGATAACGTGATCAATCAAGTGGGGAGCAAGGTCATAAAACTTGCCTGGCATGACACCTGGTCTTTCTCTCCATCTTGGTTGAACTTGAGGACTATAGAAATCAAATCGGGCAGTCATTGAAAAAATTCTTCCAAAGGGATTTTGCTTAATCAACTCATGGATTGTCAATATATCACCGTCATACTGCCGGTTATGAAAAACGCGTAAGATCTTTTTTTGTCTGGCAGCAAGTTCAAATAAAAAATTCGCTTGCTGAAGCGATTCAACAAATGGCTTTTCACAAACAACGTGCTTCCCTGCCAATAAAGACATTTCCGTATAAGCATAATGAACATCATTTGGAGTAGCAATCACCATCAAGTCAATCTTTTGATCAGTGAGCGCTTCTTCAATTTGATGGATGATTTCAATCGATGGATAATTGGATTTAAGTTCTTGGATTGTTTGTTCGTTATTCGTCATGATGTACTTGACAACATACATTGGATTTCCTAATAAGGGGGGTAAGTGAAACAACCTTCCTGCCATTCCATATCCTATAATTGCCACATAGAGTTTGTTCATTTCATCATCCTTTCTTACAATAAACATTATACCATTGTTAATTTCAAGAAAAAACATAAATATCTTTACAAAGATATGTGTTTAAGGTAAGATATAGTCGCTGGGGATGTTCTGGATTCGTCACGGCATGGAGTAAAGTATAAGCATGTCTTGGTCGCTCAAGTAAAAAGGCCGAGGTTATAATAACCGGAAATCAATCTTTTAGTTTCGCTGCCTAAGAAAAGGTGCGAGCCAAATTTGAATGTACTTACCGTTCTAATGCGGCCCAATTTTAGTAAGTTATATTTATTGCGATTCCTATACCAATAAAAGAACCCCATAGGATAGTGCTTTGGACTTTTGTTCATTTAGTATCGAGCACGAGATCATAAATGGAATAAACATGTAGAAAGTGCTTTATGAAGTGTTTTGCACAGGGGTTCAAATCCCCTCATCTCCACCA
>DOYO01000123.1:43802-45966 GCA_003518475.1 Acholeplasmataceae bacterium | reverse complement strand
GGCTATCGTAAGCCGGGAACTTTTCTAGCGATATTTGAAATATTGCTATGGGTTTTTATCGCATCCAGAGTGATTATGGGTATTACCGAAACACCGATGAAGGGTGTTGTCTATAGCTTGGGGTTCGCAATCGGGGTTTATATCGGCTCTTTATTGGAAAATAGAGTTGCTGTCGGCAAGATCTTAATCTATGTCATATTAAACAAGGAATCCGCACTATCTGTTTGTCAAGCACTTCGCGCATCTGGTAACGGAGTGACAAGCATTGATGCCCATGGCAAGGATGATGATCGCACTGTATTGATGATTTTCGCAAACAGAAAGAATAAGCCAGTCATCATTAAAGTTGTTGAATCCATGGATCCTAAAGCATTGATTGTTTCAAATGAAGTTTCGATCTTGAATGGTGGATATGTCAGTCCTTGGAGAAGAATCGCAAAATAGGATTTTCCTTGATTTTCCAGGTATTTTATGTATAATAGATAATAGCGTGGAGTTATAGCTCAGCGGGAGAGCACTTCCTTGACGTGGAAGGGGTCGTAGGTTCAATCCCTACTAACTTCACCATCTATGCTATCGATTCTGATTGTATCAACAATCGGATACTATATAAATCGAACTCGCTTCGATTTTTTTTACGCAATAAAAAAAGGTGAAGATTTTCACCTTATTTTTTATATGCTTTTATTTTCACAACCATTGAAATATCTTGATCAAACGGCCAAATCATCCACCGGTAGTTGATAACCTTCATCGAATCATCCAAATCATATAAGCCGAAGTCGCCAAGCCCATATCCATATTTTTCCTGATAATATTGGTAGACCTTGTCCGTTTCTTTTTTACTTTGAATCGCTTTCTTGATCAATTGATCAAATTCAGTACCGTTTTGGCTCTGAAAGATATCCGATAAAACAACGAGTCTGCCTTTTGGAGACAAGATGTTCATGATATTTTTGTTCAATCGTTCAATCACACCAGGCATCAGATCCAGCATATAAGCCTCTAGCCATTCCAGCATGGATGGATCATGTCCCAATTCGCGAAGCGTTTGTGTGATGTTTAAAATTTGATGGTAAATCAACTGCGTGTAGATCGGACTGACTAAAACCAAATCATAGGATTTATCCGGTAAAAAATGATAGGTTTCGATGATCTTCATTTTATCATCGATGTAGGCTTGAATGGAATCTTGATCTTTAGTCTCCATGATGACTTGAACAAACGTATCAAAGAACTTCGAATCCTCAAAACCGGTTACTTCAACCCTTATAAACTCCAGATTCCCATTTGAAATACCTTGTCTTTTGACACCTTCTTTGACGCTTTCTAAATCAACATCGGTCAAGGTGGTTTTATTGAATAGTTTAGTGATGGTTTGCAGGTTCAGATCGTCAAGGTTTCCGCAACCTATGATGAGCGCTTGATTTTTTTCTAAGGTTGAGTCTGCTAAAATCGGGGAAAGAAAATCATCGATTTTGGCGCGGTAATCCGCCCATCTTTCATATCTTTTTTGAGTGTCTTGATTCAAATTGCTGTTGAAAATTTCTATATGCTTCATGATTGTTCTCCATTCATCACCATCATTTTACAGGAAAGAGACTATTCTTTCAACCGAATCATCAATTGGATCAAAAAAAGCGTACAATCACTAGGAATGTACGCTCTTGACTTAACGTCCTTTTTGTTTATGGGTCAATTCAGGGGTGTTATCCTTGATTGCGTTTCTGAGTTCTTTCAAGTATTCACTATTCTGCTTGACTTTGGCTTTCTTATAAAGATAATCGTCAATGCCTTGTGCAGCTCTGTGTCCGTCAGCAACCGCGCTGATCAAATCAGGACCGCGCATGACATCTCCACCGACAAACAGCCATTCTAGACCTGCTGCCGCCCCGAGTTCATTCGCTTTAATCTTTCCTCTGACAAATGTCATTCTTGACTTTAAGGATTCTGGAATGTATTCATAGTCAGGCTGTTGTCCGATCGATAGGAAAACCTGCTGTGCTGGGATGTTGATTTCACATTCCTGGTCGAATTGCGGATTGAACTTGCCATCGGTATCGAATACGCATAGGCACTTCCACATTCTGACACCCTTGATTTGTTCTTTTTCAATGATGACTTCCTGTGGGCCGTTTCCGCAGAAGAACTGAATGCCTTCATC
>DOYO01000123.1:0-43706 GCA_003518475.1 Acholeplasmataceae bacterium | reverse complement strand
GCGCTGATGACATCCTTATGGTCTGCTCCAGGAATGGTAAGCTTTCTTGCACGGAAGAATCCGGTACCAAGAAATACTGCATCATAATCTTTTTCTAAACTATCCATGCTGATTTCCTTGCCGACTCTGGTGCTTGTGTGAAACTTGACTCCGATTTTCTTCATGAAGTCAATATCCTTATCAATCGCGGAATCAGGAAGTCTGTATGCAGGGATGCCGTAACGCATGATGCCGCCAGGAAGCGGTTTTTCTTCGTAAACATCGACACTATAGCCGAGTGCCTTCAAGTAATATGCCGCACCCAGTCCTGCTGGACCGGAACCGACAATTGCCACTTTGGCGTCAATCACTTCAGAAACAGGTTCTTGAATGATCTTTTCATACATATCTTCTGGTGCGCTATCGATGATGTATCTCTTCAACCAGCGGATTGCGATCGCTTCACCGCGCACTGCAATCGCACAGGATGTTTCACAGTTGTGCGTACAAATTCTGCCGCAAACGCCCGGAAGCGGATTTGTTTCATAAATTTGACGGAGTCCGCCTTCAATATCATCTTCCCAAATGGATTTGATATATTGTGGAATATGCATTTGAACTGGACAGCTGCTTGTACAAACTCCGCATTCAACGCAGCGTGCAGCTTCTTGTTTCGCAGCTTCTTTGGAGTAACCTTTCACGATTTCCATGAAATTCGATTTTCTTTCCAGCGGAAGCACATGTTCCATCGCGATACGATTCAAGTCTAAAAGGTCGCTCACACTGTCTTTGATCCAGCCATGTTCGACTTGTTCTCCCTGCCATGTCTTTTCAGGCATCAACAGGAATTGATCAGGGTCTGTGCTCGCATAAATATATTCTTTGCTCATTTCTAAAGAGCCTGTCGTGCAGGTATCGACGCACAAAGCGCAGAAGCAGCAACGGCCGTAATCGATGATCGGTCTGACTTGAAGCTTACCGGCACCATCAACAGTATCAACGCGTTCAACCATGGTGATTGCTTTAGTAGGGCAAATATCTTCACAGGTTCCGCAACCGATGCATTTTTCCCAGTCATTGGTATGAAATCCCCTTAAATTGTCTGGTGCGGTTCTTGGACTGGAATTCAGTCTGTTTTTATCTTTTAATATCGAGTTATCGTTTAAATAGCCTGCATTCTTAGAAGTCATGATGGTATCCATCGGATGTGTCACTGGTTTCTTGAAGAGATATTTGAAATGTCTCCAAGAATTGAAAATACTTAAAGGTCTATATTTTTTATTCATCACATTTCTCCTATCTGTCAATTTCTGGCGAACAAACACCCATGGTGTCTACCCAGAGTGCTGCATCGTCTAGTCTAGTTCCCGGCAAATACTTTTCAACGCCCAATAAACCTTGAGGATAGCTCGCGCCTCTCACACCGACACGGTATGGATTGGTTCCTCCATTTGAAACCATGAAGTAGCCGAATTCGCCTCTTGAGGATTCAACAACGCTATAAACATATCCCTTAGGTACAGTCCATCTCATGGATTGACCACGCATCATTGGAACTCTGACAGGACCTTCAGGCATTTTCTTCAAGCATTGTCTGATGATGCTGATGGATTGAACGAGTTCTTTTAATTTAATATCGATTCTCGCTCTCGCGTCGCTATAAGTAGAAGTAGGTACTTCAAACTCAACCTGGTCATAGCGCGCATATGGCATGACTTTTCTGATATCGTTGGCTTTACCAACAGAAGAACGCATGCCGATGCCAGTGACTCCAAGTTCCCAAACGACGTGAGCCGGCAGCATGATGGTATCCTTGATACGCGCCACGATGGAAGGATTTTCAATTCCTAAATCACGGTATTCCTCATATCTGGATTCCAAGCTGTCTAAAAATTTATGAATGTCTTTTTCAATTCCTTGTGGAAGATCTTTTCTAACCCCGCCTGGTACGATGTATTGATGATAGACGCGGTGACCCGAAATCTGTTCGAATATATCCAAGATCAGATTTCTATCGGCATGGGCATGATACATTAAAGTATAGTTTCCTGTCGGACCGCCTAAGCCGCCGTAACTCATCAAATGAATACTGATTCTAGCAAGTTCGAGCATGATCATTCTGATCCAATGCGCGCGCTCTGGAACCTGCAAGCCTAAAAGCTTTTCAGCGCCCATCGCGAACGCCATTTCATTGATATCCGGTTCAACGACGCAAACACGTGGGATCAAGGAAATATTATTCACCCAGGAGTGCCGTTCCATGCCTTTTTCAAAGCCTCTGTGTAGCATGCCTGGAAGTAAGAATGATTTTTTAATGATATCGCCATCCACATAGAGATGGATGGATGCGTTGCCGTGCATGCCCGGATGCTGAGGTCCTAAAAACAATTTCATCTGTTTCATGACTTTTTACCTCCAGTTAAGGATTCTGCACGCGCTTTTCTAGATTCTCGTTTCACTTTTTTGCTGGGTTGAGATTCGCTTTGGACGATGTAGGTTTCTGAATATTCTCTGGTTGTGAATTTTCTGTCGCTATATGCTTTTGGATCAAAATCCTTGCGCATTGGCGGAATATCATCCCAATTTTCTAGAATAAGCTGCTTTTCATAATCTGGATTTCCCGGGAATTTGATGCCGAAGAATTCATGGCATTCNNATGGAAGCAGTAGAAGCATCGTTTCTATCAATTTTTGAGCGGATTTGAATATAAACAGGCTTATCCCAGTTGAAGAGGATATAGACAAGTTCAAACTTTTCTTCATCTGGCCAGTCAACAGCACTCAAATAGGAAAGCTGGATCCAACCTGCAGTTTTGAGTGTCGATAGCATGGTCATGATATCTTTTTGTTCAATCACAAAGCTGATCTGATACTGATCGGTGACATGTTCTTCAATGACATGAAAAGAAGCGTGAACCAAAGCCTTCACTTCATTGATATTATTCATGGAATTCGTCATGGATGTCGACCTCCCCGAGTGCAGCGATTTGATTTTTTCTATACCATTCGTAATTATCTTTATATTTCTTCCAACCGACTGCAGTTTTATTCTTGATTTGTTCCATCAGATCGACGAAACCGTTCATCACGGATTCTGTATTCGGCATGCAGCCTGCAACATACGTATCCACTGGAATATATTGGTCTAATTGATTGATCACGGCGTGAGAATCGTGATAGATTCCGCCGTTGATCGGGCAGCTGCCTAATCCGACGACATATCTGGGCTCGCTCATCTGCTCATAGGTGTAAATCAGTCTTCTTAAGGTCTTTAAGGAAAGATAACCTGAAACAAGCAAGATATCAGCTTGTCTCGGTGTCGCCATCGGACCCATGCCCAAGCGTTCCATATCGTAAGCCGAAGTCATCGCAGGCGGAAGCTCGATTGCACAGCAACCTGTGCAATACATCAGCATCCATAGGGAATTTCTTCTGAAATAATCTCCGACTTCCCACCACTTGCGATCGATCTCTTCTTTAGTTAAATGTCTTGCTGGTGTAAATTTTGTACTTTTCATATTAGATCACCCATCCGAAATAGATTGCGATTACCGCTTGTATGATGGCTAAGAATAATGGCCATTTGTAGAAGAAAACAACGACTTGGTCAATCTTCAAACGTCCGTTGACGTTAGAAATCAGATTGACTGCTGTGTAAGTTAAGAAATACTTGATTAAAAATTCAAAAATATTGGTTGCTCCGCCTAAGAAGAGATGAACAAACAGGCTGACTTCGATAAATACGGTGATTTCATGCATGATGAAGAGCATTCCGAGTTGCTTTCCCCCGTATTCAACCATCGGACCTGATGCGATTTCAGCAGGAGCGATATAGGTTTCAAATGGTTTCTTTCCAAGCATTCCCATCAGGGATAGAACTGCAACGATTCCTCCAAGAGGTAAAGCGATCAAGAAGATGTTGTTGCCAGTAGCTTGTTGATATAAGGCAATGCCTGATAAGCTGGAGGTTCCGCTTAAGTTGATGATCGTCAAGACGATGATCATGAATGGCACTTCATACGCTAACATGGTTGTTAAGGCGCGCATGACACCGATGCTTGCGAAAGGATTTCCGCTGCCGCTTGCTGACATCGCCATGCCGAGCATGCCGACAGCAAGCAAATAAACAAAGATGAAGAAATTATCATAATTCTGGAATGCGAGGATTGTAGAAGTGATTGGCATGAACATCGCGGTTGCGATGATTCCGCCTAGCGCCATGATGACTCCAAAATCGAAGATCCAACCATGGGTGACGCTTCTCTTGCTTAATAATTTAAAGATATCTAGAAATTCTTGATACCATCTGGGACCATAACGCTTTTGAACACGCGCAATGATTTTTCTATTGACTCCAGCGACGCTGGTTTGAAGAATGAATCCGAACAGTGCGACTCCGATTCCGATTAAGATATTGAGTACCATTAGATTTCACCCCACAATAGGAAGGCAAGGATGACCATCATCCAGAAAATGCCGACTTCAACTAATTTTGACATAAATAGATATTTAGCAAACCGTCCTAATTCTTTAACCTTATTGGCTAAACCTTCATAGAAGTCAGTCATCTTGGTTGTATATTTCTCATAAAGACGTTCGAGCGGTGCATAGAAATCAGCTGAGTAGTGAAGCAATTCTTCAGTATGAATGAAGTTACCTGCTGTATAGGTATCCATTAAACCNNTCAGCATGCCGTTATATCCCGTTAAGGAGAATGCGGAGGATGTAATCACAGGATATCCGATTTCAAGCAGTATCTTGTTGATGAATTGAATGACATCGTTATGGAGGATTCCTGTATATAAGCTAGCCAACGTGATGATTGCCATCGGTATAAGCATAAGGATTGGAGCTTCTTTAACAGTTTTCTTAAATTGAGGAAGCTCTTGACCGAGGAATAATGCAGCAAGCGGTCTGAATACATAGAGGAATGAGCCGATACTTCCGAAGAAAGCAGCCATCGCTACAAAAATCATACCTTTGTTGATCAATGCTTGGAAAATCAGCCATTTGCTGATGAATCCTCCCATTGGGGGAATGCCTGCCATCGAAATGATTGCAACCAGATAAACGATATAAGTGATCGGCATTTTATGAATGATGCCACCCAATTCTTTCATCTTTGTTGTTCCAGTCATTCTAGCGACTGCGGCAATCGCCATAAAGGCGCCTGCGCTTGCTAAAGCATGCGCGAGTATATGATAGAATCCGCCTGCGAAAGCAACACTGTCCATCAAACTGAATGCGACAAGAATATAACCGCCATGGCTCATGGAAGAGTAAGCGAGAAGCTTTTTAGCATCATCCTCGCGGATTGCCATAAGAGTTCCAAAGACAATCGATAAACCGCCTAAGATCGCAGTGATGTAGTTTGCGAAGGGTAAACCGATCGCTTCGACCGTGAAGGAAACTGGTGATATTTTGATGAGGGCGAGCACCAAGACAAATGCTCCAAGCTTCACCAAAGCTCCGGAGAGCACAGGTGAAAACGGATGAGGCGCATTGCCATGTGCGACAGGAAGCCAGACATGTAAAGGAAATACCCCTAATTTTGAAAATCCTGCAATCAAGAAGCTGATGAACACAATAACTGCGTTTGTACCAGTTAATGCAGATAAGCCATCTGCAATATTAAATGATCCGACAAGCTGATGCATGATCAGAATTCCAAATAGCATGGATAAGCTTCCAGCAGCGCTGAATCCATAATACATGACAGCTGCTGACTTGCTCTTTCCGAGCGGTATTAAAAACATCGTTGTCCAGACAATCAGTTCAAAGAAGAAGAATAATTGAAGGAAACTGTCTGTGAAGAATGTGCCCAAAACTGCAGCCAAACTCAATAAGAATAGCATATTGTAGGCATTCTTGTATTTATAGCTATCGACGAAATATGGATGAAAGAAAGATACCATCAAATAGACGAAGGAGATGATCATGACGAAATAAACTCCTAAATAAGTCAATTCGAAGGAGAATCCGGGAAGTAATAGAACGTCCGTGGAAAGCGTCATGTTAAAACCATAGGCAGCTAAAGAAACGAAAACAAAGAATACAGCGAAAATCGTGAAAACAGATCCAAGGAAACTGTTAGCTTTTGTGAGGAGATAAGAAATCAATCCGGCAGCTACCAAAAATAAAATAAGAAATTCAATGCTAGCCATGGAAAATCACCTCGATTTCTTCTGAAACTTGATCGATGGAATTATCAAGCTGGTTAAGCGGGGCTGAGTAGGTTCCAAAGACGAGAAGAACTGCTGCCATCAATCCTAAAATGATCTTATAGGATAGATGAAACTTGATTGGTTCTATGTCTGTATCTTTTGGATACCAAAGCTTGATCAGGAGTCTGATGAAGTAGATGCCTTCAACGATACTGGATAAGAGGATGATGGCGATGACAACGAGCTGGTCCAAATGTGCAAGAACTGTCAAGTAATTCAATTTAATGACAAATCCGGCAAATAATGGCATGCCGATGACGGATAATGCGGCAATTGTGAAGGCAATGCCAATAACTTTGTTATTTGAAAATAACCCTTGTAGACTGTCCATCTTGGCATTTCCTGTTTGCTCTTCAGCCCTATTCGTGACTAAGAACATCAAGGTCTTGCTGATGCCGTTTGCTATAATTAAGTAGACTGCCCAGATGATGACGCCGTGAACAAAGAGGAGTGCGGTGATGCAAGCTTGAGAGATGCTGCTATAAAGTAAAATCTCTTTAACATCATCGGATGCGAATGCCATCGCTTCACCTAAAACGATACCAAAGACGAGCAGAACGACAACGACCAAATATAGTTTTCCTTCAAATAAAAACAAGTTGTGAATCAGTCTTCCAAGGACAAGGCTGATTGCTGCAGCGTAAACGCCTGCAACCATCGGACCGCTTAATGTGTTGGAGTGCTTTAAAACGCCTTTGACCCATGAGTTGAAGGGTAATAGTTTCGCTTCAACGCCAAGACCGACGAACATCATGAAGAATGGAAGAATAAGATCTGTATAGTCAATGGAGGCAACCTGAATTTGATGGATCATATCCATGAAATTCAGTGTACCAAACATGCTGTATAAAATGATTAAACCAAATAGGTAAAGACTGCTTCCAACAGAACCCATCACGAGATAATGAAATGTCGATAAAGGCTTTTTATTGGAGGAAGTGATCAGATAAGCTGCGATTCCAGAAATTTCTAGGAAAACGAACAGATTGAATAAGTCACCGGTCAATAATAAACCGTTTAAACCGGTTAAAGCGACCAACAATACGGAGCTGTATGCTTTATATTTTTTGATATTTAATATAGCGATGACGGTAAATAGTCCATTCACCAGCAGAAGTCCGATTTGCGCGTACGTATCCACATATAGATTGATTCCATATGGGAAGCTGAATCCACCGATGCCGACAATACCCATCGGAATGAAGATTGCCATCACTGTATTGAGCAAAGCGATTAAAAGTAATAATACAGGCGCTAACTTTTTAGAAAGAATCGAAAGAAATGCTGCAAGTAAAGGAAATGCAATTAAAAAGATTGGGTTCATCATGATTCCTCCACCTCGTCAATTTCAAGTGTTTTGTATTTACTGTGGATATTTTTAGCCAATGCGAGTCCCAAGGCTGTTGTTCCGACTCCGATGACGATTGCTGTTAAGACAAGTGCTTGTGGAACTGGATCAACATAAATTAGTGCACTTGAGTTGTTGACGCTAGTCATAATCGGAGCGATGCCGTCAAAGACGAAACCGATGCTGATGATGAAGATATTCAAACCGATTTCGATGATATTCAGTGAAATAATGATTTTGATAATATTTCTGTTAGTCAATAAACCATAAAGACCTATGAAAATCAGTAGTATAGCTGCATATTGTATCATAGGACTTCCTCCTCTGTCAGGAAATGATCGATGATGCCTGATATTTCACTTCCGACTTTTAGACCGATGAGTATATAAACAACCGGAAGGATACCTGAGCTGATGAGTACTCCAACCGTGCCGTTCGGTAAGAAATTTTCCAAAAACTGGTCTGCAAGGATCAATCCGATGAGACCGATAATGACGTATAAACTTCCAGCGATGCTTTCCATAATCTTGAAGCCCTTGATTTTAGCTCTGAACTGATCATCAGCAAGATACAAGAGAAGGAATGCGGATGCGATCATGGTGCCGCCTGGGAATCCTCCGCCTGGAGTCAAGTGGCCATGTGATATGACGTAGACGCCAGTCATGATGATGATTGAGAATAATGCTCTGGAGCCGACACGCAACATGAAATTCGGTTTGAAATTCAAGTCAAGACGTTTTGGAATCGCAGCACCGCCCAATAGAAGCGCGATACCTAAAGAACTGATGAAGAGCACGGTGACTTCACCGAGCGTATCGAAACTTCGATAGTCGATGACGATGGAAGTGACGATATTGGCTGGACCGCTTTCTGGATTATTGGTCTGATTGAAGATGACATCCAAAGCGGAACCTTTTGTGATATATTCTATGGAGACACGTTCGGTTAAATCTGCCATTCCGAATTCTGGGAAGAATTCATTATTGCTTAAGGAGATGATGACAAGCGCGCCAAGACCCATCGTTAGGATGAATGCTAAGATTTTTTTCATTGGACATCCTCCTTTTTCTGAATGGAAAGAAGGGTGAAGATAAATAAGCTTGTCACCAATCCAGATCCGATGACCGCTTCAGTCAATGCGACATCAGGAGCCTTCATTAAAACATAGGAAACAACGGACAGCATGCTCAACGCGGAAAGGAAAATGACACTCTTAATCAATTTCTTTTCATGTACTGCGAAAAATGCGATTAATAATAAGAAAACTGAAACGACAATCATGATGATATCAGTCAATGTCATGTTCATTCACCTTCCTTTTTAAGATCGTCTTGAACTAGATTTTTTGGAATGTGTTTTGACCTGTATGTTGCACGGGCAATTGCGCTTGATCCAATCGGATTGGTAATGGCAATCAAGATGATGATCAAAAGAAGCTTGAACGTCCAGGATGGGAATTGGAATGCGATTCCGATCATGATTGAAAATGATCCAAGCGTTGTTGCTTTTGTTCCTGCTTGGATACGGGTGAATGTATCTGGCATGCGTAAAATACCCAAGCCTCCGAGGAAATAGAAGATACCGCCGATGATTAAGAAAATATAACTAATGATTTGCATCTTTTTTGCCCTCCACATATCTTGCAAAAACAACAGTTTCCAAGAATGCCAGTATGGAATAGATAATGGTGATATCTAGGTACAGTTCACTTTGGAAAATGAGTGCGAGCATGGCGATGACGCCGATAATAATCATATTGAATGTATCCAAAGATACGACCTTATCACTGAGCGACGGTCCGATGATGAAACGGATCATGGTAAACAGTAATCCAATCCCTAATAAGGAAAATACGATGATGTTGATCATTTGAAGATACCTCCTAAGATATTTTCAAACGATTCGCTGATTTCCTTTTGATTTTCTTCTTCAGTTTTTCCCTTGACATCAACGGTATGCACATAAATATAGTCATCAACGATATCGATGGAAAGCGTTCCTGGAGTCAGTGTGATGGAATTTGCCAAAACGAGCTTTCCAAAATCACCTTTCAAATCCGTTTTAATCTTGACGATGCCAGGATTCAAAGGAATTTTAGGACTTAAGACTCTTTTAGCGATATCCAGGTTGGCGATGACCAGCTTCCAAATAAAAACAGGAAGATAAATCACCAAAAACTTGACAAGCTTGACAGGTAGAAGAAAGTCGATTTGATAATCGACAAACTTGGCGAGAATCACCGTCAACAATACACTGATCAGCGCTCCAAGGATCATTTCCTCTAAGGCGAAACCAGCTAAAAGCAGATAAACTGAAAACAAGACAATAAATGTTGCAATATACTTCATTCAAATACCTCCTCGTATAATCATCATCAACTATGATTCATAAACAAATAAATGTTTATGTTGTTTATACCACAAAAAAAAGGGTGAATACCAAGCCTTTAAAACTGTTTTTAGTGAAACGTAAGGTAGAGTGGAAATAAAGATAATCAGATGTAAGTGCTTACATCCTCACACAAAAAAAATACTAGNNTCTTAACATTATTATAACACAAGCATTTTGTATAATATATAGGATTTTTTAACAAAGTTATCTATAAGAAAAAGTTATAAATAAGTGATTGGATCAAAATGTCTTAGTGAAGGCAAGAATTGGGTCTGGACGCTAAACTTAAAAATGTAATTGAAGTGAAATAATAGATTTGCAAAATCACGCATTATGATATAATTATGAAGTAAAAGTTAATTTAGGTGGATACATGAAACAGCAAAACATTTTGATTATCGGCGGCGGAGCGAGCGGTATTGTCGCAGCCATTATCGCGAGAAGGCATAAGGCGAACGTCACGATTTTGGAAAGAAATTCAAAAATAGGCAAAAAAATACTTGCAACCGGCAACGGCCGCTGCAATTTTACAAATGCAAATACTACAAAAAATGATTACAACCATCCCGAATTTGTTTCAAAAGCGATTGATGTGTTCGGTCCAAAAATGACGATGGATTTTTTTGAGAGCCTTGGAATCGCACCAAAAATTGAGGATTTAGGTAAAACATATCCTCTTTCTGAACAAGCTTCCAGCATTTTGGATGTTTTAGTTTATGAAATCAACAGAATCGGTGTGAATGTTGTCACGGATGCTTATGTGAAATCCATTAAGAAAACAAATAACGGGTTCACTGTTCAGTTAGAGAATGGTGAACGTTATGATGCGGACAAAGTGATCATCAGCACAGGCGGAAAAGCGATGCCATCAAGCGGCAGCGATGGTTTTGGATATAAACTTGCAGAGCAACTTGGACATCATGCGACAAAAGTCTTTCCAGCACTCGTCAAACTTAAACTGGATTCCCCATATTTAAAACAACTCGATGGTGTAAAAATCCCAGGTCGCGTCCAATTGATGCATAGAAATCAGATGCTTCAGGAAGAAGAAGGAGACGTCTTGTTTACTAAAACTGGAATCAGTGGCCCTACCATCCTTCAAATAAGCAGAAAAGCGAATACGCTCCTTGCTGAAAAACAAGAAATTTGGATCAAAGTCATCTTGGTTAATCTCTTAACCAGGGCAGACGTAGAAAAGAGACTTAGCCTTTCTGCAAGCAGACCTGTTGATTTCAGCTTGGTCGGTTTGATTCATAAAAAAATCATTCCTTCACTGTTAAAGGAAGCAGGCATTAAGGATCATTCCATTTTAGTTTCCCAATTATCTCCAAAAGAGAAGAATAAACTATTACAGCTATTGTTCGATTGGCGATTCCTTGTTATGGAAAGCCATGGATTTGAAGATGCCCAGGTTACTGCCGGTGGTATAGATATCAACGAAATTAAGAGTGATACATTAGAATCAAAACTGGTAAAGGGCTTATATTTTACTGGAGAAATCATCGATATTGACGGATTATGCGGAGGCTACAATCTCCAATGGGCATGGTCCAGTGGATATTTAGCAGGAAAGAGCGCAAGCAACTGAGGATTATATGATCAGAATAACGGATATTAAACTAGAACTCAGCGATGCGTTAAATTCAGCATCAGAACTTGACAGTCTAAAAAAATACATTGTCCTGAATTATAGAATGAAAGACAAGGATATATTATCTATGTCTATCTATAAAAAAGCAGTCGATGCAAGGAAAAAAGATCACGTTCATTTTGTTTATAGCGTCGATTTAGAAGTGACGAATGAACAGTTTTTTCTTAATAAAGACATCAAGGGGCTCTCTGAAGCTCCTGTTTTGGAGTATCAAGAAATAGATAGCGGATCAGAAATACTTCATCATCCGCCAATCATTATTGGATTTGGTCCTTCTGGTATCTTTTCAGCCTTGCTTTTGGCGAGAAGAGGCTACAAACCGATTGTTTTGGAAAGAGGTTATGACGTTGAAAAGCGTTCGAAAAATGTGGATCATTTCTATGAAACTGGAGAATACACAGAAGGCTCAACCATTTTATTCGGCGAGGGGGGAGCAGGAACATTCTCAGATGGCAAATTGACGACCCTGATTAGCGATCTTCGCTGTCGCTTTGTTCTGCAATCATTGGTCAAAGGTGGAGCTCAACATGAAATCCTCTATATCAACAAACCCCATGTCGGAACTGACGTCTTAAGAGTTGTCATCAAAAATATCAGACAAGAAATCATCCGTTTAGGCGGTCAAGTCAGGTTTGACTCGAAAGTCACCGAATTCATCATCGAAAACAATACCTTAAAAGGCGTCATCGTCAATAATCAAGATAAAATTGAAACATCCATTTGTCTTTTAGGCATCGGTCACTCCGCACGCGACACCTTTCAAGTCCTATACAATCAGCAAGTAGAGATCATCCAGAAAGCTTTCTCCATCGGGGTTCGTATCGAACACCCGCAAAGCTTCATCAACCAATCTCAATACGGAAAATTCTCAACAGCACCTAACTTAGGCGCTGCAGACTATAAACTCAGCTATCACGCAACTAACCAAAGAAGCGCCTACACATTTTGCATGTGTCCAGGCGGTTGGGTCATGTGTGCTTCATCTGAAGAAGGTGGAGTTGTCACCAATGGCATGAGCGAAAGCAAGAGAGACTATGAGAACGCGAATTCAGCGCTTCTAGTGAATGTCAATCCTGAGGATTTTGGATCTGCTCACCCTCTTGCAGGTGTTGATTTTCAAAGGAAGTTTGAACAAAAAGCCTTTATTTTAGGCGGATCCAACTATAACGCTCCGATTCAACTTGTTGGTGACTTTTTAAATGATCAACCATCCAAAAAACTTGGAAGTGTCAATCCTTCATATAGACCTGGATTCAAGTTTGTCAAAATGACTGATATTTTCCCTTCTTATATTACAGACACAATGAAAGAGGCTTTAATCGATTTCAATCGCAAAATCAAAGGATTCACAATGCATGATGCAATACTGACTGGAGTGGAAACTAGATCTTCATCTCCAATCAGGATTTTAAGAAATGAAAATCATCAGTCCAATATCCATGGACTTTACCCGATGGGTGAAGGGGCTGGATATGCGGGTGGAATCATGAGCTCAGCAGTTGATGGAATAAAAACAGCAGAAAAAGTCATCGCAAAATATCAATCTATCGACTAAATCATTCATTAAAGTCAAAAAAAATATACTTAAAGAATTATCATCAAAACAACAATCTTTTTAAAACCAAACGTTACTATCAATCAGTTGATTTAATGTATAGCAAATGCTATATGATGATAAGTTTATATATAAAAAAAACGCATTAAGCGTTTTAGATGAATCATGTAAATTGATAATGGATTTTTAAGATTCCAAATAGTTTTTTTATGCCTTCTTAGTGCCCTGGTTAATAAATTCTTGTAATGCTGTTTCAGTAACTCTCCAGTATTTTCCAATCTTTACAGCCTGTAAATTGTTTTTACTGATAAAGTTGTATACGGTTCTTTCTGTTACTTTTAGAATCTTTGAGATTTCCTCAATCGTATATAATTTGAAGTCGCTAATGGGGTTCGCCTCCTTAGATAATAAATATGACTTTATTTTACATTAATTCTATCACTATACTATGATAATTACAAGGGTAGTATTGAACGTTTCATTAATTGTTCTTTTAAATATATAAAATGATTTAAAACGATACGCACATTTTCGCTTAGTTGCCTACTTCATGTTCTGTTATGGTGACTGCAATATTAAAAGTGAAATCTCACATAATTGATAAAAAGTAATCGAAATGTTATCAAATACATTGAATTGGTTTTCTAAATTTCACACACTCTTTTGGAACCATTGCTTGAATCATATCCTACACATGAATATACTTGATACTGATTAGAACTTCTTTGTTTCTTGTATTAAATTTCTAGTGTCTTCAAAAGATCTAATATGTATTCAGGTGAATTTAATTTTAAATGAAATGAGTTTCTAGTGATATACACTTTTTAACACTATGTATTCAAGTTGAAAAGAATGCATGTTTCGTACTTTTATGTAATGATTATGTAAAGAAAAAGCGATAAATTTAGTTGTTTATCCACTTCATGTTATACTATAAATGTATTCAGACATAGATGGTTATCTATATGTCATTTCTTATCAATAATAACATTGGATTGAACACTTAAAATCTCATTGTATTCCTGTTTATAAATCGAAATCTTCATGGATTCACGAGTAAGTATTGTTATTTTTATTTAATTATTCTTTGACCTTTATATTCAAACATTAAGAATGAAATCAACTAAAAAAACGTATCAAAAAAGGAGAATAAAATGACTAAAAAAATTAAGGTTGCCTATGTATGTGTTCACAACAGTTGCAGAAGCCAAATGGCGGAAGCAATCACCAAGGAAATCGCTTCAGATTTTTTTGAAGCATATAGCGGGGGCACAGAAACAAAGCCCAAGATCAATCAAGATGCTGTGCGCATCATCAAGGGTCTATATCATGTAGATATGAATTTGACGCAACGCTCGAAATTGATTGATGAGCTTCCTGAGGAAGTCGATGTTTTAGTGACGATGGGATGCAATGTGGAATGTCCTTTCATTCCAACTCAGCATAGGGAGGATTGGGGTCTTGAAGATCCATCTGGACAACCGGATTCTGCGTTTTTAACTACCGCAGAAATCATCAAAAAGAATATTAATCATTTAAGAAAAAGAATCGAAGATGGAACGATTCCCATCAAGTAATTTTTAATAGAAAACCAACAAATCTAAAGGAGCAAATCTTGCTCCTTTTTCTTTTTTAAATAACGAAGAAGATGCATCAAAAAAAGCTATGTTTTATACCTTATATAAAATACTTTGAAGTACAAACGTTTTCTTGTGTGAAATATTGTAAATCACTTAATTAATCATAAGATTTCATGTATACTGTACGAAACTGTACGAAATTCTTATGCAGTGATTGGAAATATGATTATTTTAATAACGAAAAATGTGAAAACATCGACATATCGTCATCAAATATAACAAAGGAGAACGAAACAAATGATGAATAAAGAACGTCTTCCTCAAATCATTCAAGGCGGAATGGGAGTTGGAATTTCTAGCTGGCAGTTAGCCCGTGCTGTATCGATGAATGGTGAACTTGGAGTTGTTTCAGGAACTGCGGTCGCTTTAACTCTAGCAAGAAGATTGATGGATGGAGACATAGACGGCCAGATTTCAAAAGCGTTAGAGGATTTTCCGTTTCAAGACATTGCTGATCGAATCAGAAAGAAATATACAAAATCCTTAATTGAAAACCAAGGTAAGGATAAGTACAAGCAAGTACCCATGCCTACCATCGATCTAGGTCAGGATTTATTAGAACTGATTGTAGTTGCCAATTACTGTGAAGTACACATGGCGAAAATGGGACATGATGGATTGGTTGGTATCAACTTTTTGGAAAAGCTGCAAACACCAACTTTACCCTCAATTTATGGAGCGATGCTTGCTGATGTTGATTACGTCTTGATGGGTGCTGGTATTCCAATCAGAATTCCGCAAATTTTGACAGATTTAGCAAAAAATTTAGATGTTACACTTCCAATCAAGGTTGCTGAAGACGAGGGATATGAGCCAACACTTTCACACTTCTCGCCCACATCGTTTGCTGATGGTCATCCACTGCCTGAAGTAAAAAGACCGAAATTTTTAGCGATTGTCAGCTCAGCGACGCTCGCTACCCATCTATTTAGGTCATCCTTTGGCAGTCCAGATGGATTTGTTGTGGAAACTGCGATTGCAGGAGGACATAACGCTCCCCCTCGCGGAAAGATGATTTTGAGTGATTTAGGAGAGCCTGTTTATGGAGACCGGGATATCATTGATATCAAGGGTATTGCATCAATAGGTCTCCCATTTTGGTTGGCAGGCGGTTATGGAACAGAAGAACAATACCTTTATGCGAAATCGAATGGGGCAGAAGGTGTGCAAGTCGGTACCGCATTCGCTTTATGCGATGAATCAGGAATGGAAAAAAGCTTAAAACAAAGAATCATCCAAGCAATCAAGAAAGGCTTGGGACGTGTCCGCACAGATCCTTTAGCTTCTCCGACTGGATTTCCATTCAAGGTTGTTGAATTAGAGGGTACGAATGGAATCATTGAAACCTCACTTGAACGTAAACGTATCTGTGACTTGGGCTACTTAAGAGAAGCCTACCGAAAGGAAAACGGAAACATCGGTTATCGTTGTCCTTCGGAACCAGAAGCCGACTATGTAGCAAAAGGTGGAAAAATAGAAGATACAGTTGGAAGATTATGCCTATGCAATGGATTAGTATCAACGATGGGTTTAGCTCAGCACCGTAAAAATGGTGACCAAGAATTGCCAATTGTTACTGCAGGAGATGACTTGAAGTACATTCTTAGGTACTTATCGCCAGGACAACTATCTTACAAAGCAATCGATGTCTTAAGGATTTTGCTTGGTCAAGCTTTCTCTAAATTCACAACTCAATAAGTCATCAAAGAAATCAGCACAATGCTGGTTTCTTTTTTAATCGCCTCATTGACACAATCAATCAAAAAAACAAGGTTTCCAAACCATTATTGACATGGTATAATATAACTATAAAATCGAGGAAAAATCTATGTTTTTGATTACACACAAAAAAAAGTTGACTCAATCGGTATCGATGTTCAAGGTTAAAGCACCATTCATCGTCAAACATGCGAAACCTGGTCAATTTGTCATGCTCCGTATTGAGCAGAATGGTGAAAGGATTCCTTTAACCATCGCTGAATCCAATCATGAAGATGAAACCATCACATTGATTGTCCAATCCGCAGGAGCAACCACTAAAAGGTTGCTTGAACTGAATACAGGAGATTCCATACAGGACCTTGCTGGTCCTTTGGGAAAACCATCAAAAGTCACCGGACTTAAAAGAGTTTGTGTCGTCGGTGGAGGAGTTGGCTGTGCCATCGCTTACCCGATTGCCAAAGCGCTCCGTCAAGAACATACGATTGTCCATACCATCATCGGTTTTAGGAACAAAGAACTTGTTTTTTTAGAAGACGAATTCAAAGCTGTTAGCAATCATATGTATCTAGTCACCGACAACGGTTCAGCAGGCAGAAAGGGTTTTGTCACTGATATCTTAAAAGAACTGCTTTTGAAGGGGGAAACCTATGACGAAGTAATTGCCATCGGTCCCTTGATCATGATGAAAATGGTCAGTGAAATGACGAAACCTTATCATATCAAAACCATCGTTTCTATGAATCCAATTATGGTAGACGGGACAGGCATGTGCGGTGGATGTAGGGTATCAGTTGATCATGAAATGAAATTCGCGTGTGTTGATGGTCCTGAATTTGATGGACATTTGGTTGATTTTGATGAAGCAATCCAGAGAAATAAAATGTATCAAGAATTTGAACATGAACAGTATAACGATGCCTGCAAACAAAAATAAGGAGTCAACATGTTGAATACATCGCAAGTCAAAAACAAGATGCCAGTTCAAGATCCGATAAGAAGAATCTCAAATTTCAATGAGGTTGCTTTAGGTTATACCGATGAACAAGCCCTTGATGAAGCTAGAAGATGTCTCGACTGCAAGCATAAGCCTTGTGTCAACGGGTGCCCTGTAGGCATTGATATCCCTGCATTCATTCAAAAAATTATCGATAATCAGATAGAAGAAGCATATCAGATTATTTTGGAATCAAGCATGCTTTCTTCCGTGTGCGGACGCGTATGTCCGCAGGAAACGCAATGCGAGCTCTTGTGCGTACGCGCAAATAAAGGAGAAGCGGTAGCCATCGGGAATTTGGAACGATATGTTTCAGATTACCACTTTAAGAATATTCAATTTGATTCTTCAAAACCGATTCTTAATGGTTTCAAGGTTGCAGTTGTAGGATCTGGACCTGCAGGATTGTCTTGCGCCAATGATTTGAATAAACTGGGCTATCAGGTTGATATTTATGAAGCTTTGCATGAAGCTGGGGGCGTGCTGACTTATGGCATTCCTGAGTTCAGACTTCCAAAAGCGATTGTGAAAAGAGAAATAGAGCAATTGATTGCTCATGGAGTCAATTTAATTACCAATGTCATCATCGGCAAAAGCTTGTCGATTGATGACCTATTCGATATGGGATATCAAGCCATATTTTTGGGAACTGGAGCTGGATTACCAAAGTTTTTAGGTGTTCCAGGAGAAATGCTTAATGGTGTCTATTCAGCAAATGAATACCTGACACGGATCAATTTGATGAAATCCTATGAAAAACAAAGCCAAACCCCGATCCAACATCCAAAAAGAGTTGCAGTCATCGGAGGCGGAAATGTAGCGTTAGACGCAGCACGCTCAGCGAAAAGGTTAGGTGTCGAAGAGGTTTACATCGTTTATAGAAGAAGTTTGAAGGAACTACCTGCAAGATATGAAGAGGTAGAACATGCAGTAGATGAAGGCATTCAGTTCAAATTGCTCGCAAACTTAAAGGAAATCATCGGAAACAGTGAAGGCTTTGTCAAAGAAATCAGGTGTGTCGACATGATTCTTGGCGCTCCAGATCAATCAGGGCGAGCAAAACCGATTGAAAATCCTCAATCCAGCTTCTTTTTGGAAGTCGATCAAGTCATCATGGCGATTGGAACTACACCAAATCCTTTGGTCACACAATCCACTGAAGATCTAGAAACCAATGAAAAAGGGTGCATCATCACTCAGGATGCCTGGGGATTAACAACCAAAAACATGGTCTATGCAGGCGGAGATGTAGTTACCGGCTCAGCAACCGTCATTCTCGCCATGGGTGCCGGCAGGCAGGCAGCACAGGCAATGCACCAAAAAATCACACTTGAAAAAATAAAATAAATATTTTCTACAGACAAAAAAGGTTACCTTGAAATGAGGCAGCCTTTTTTCTTTTATAAAGGATTTTGAAGTTATAAAGTTTCCTTACGATTGGATTAAGGATAAAAATCAGTGAAAATTGGAAATCTTAAAATTAAAGTATAACTATTATAAGTAGACGTCGGAATTAATAATTTGAAACCTAATTGTAATAATATTAATAATTTCTTAACGAAAAGTCAATAAAATTTAAGCATGCGAATTTTTCGTAGGTGCTATACTTATCGTGTATTGAGAGGAGGCAGATGAACATATGAAGCTATCAAAAATTTTGAAAGTTAAACGTCAAGTACATCGCAGAAGAATCCAGACACTTGTATTCTTATCCAGTGGAATCCTCTCCTTAATCATCGTCCTCATTACCTTCTACGGTCAGAGTGCAGGAAACTTCGTGATGTCAGTTGACTATGATGCATATAAACGAGGAATCGTACTCTCCAAGGATAACAATTATGAAAATGCAGAACCAAGGCTGATGACCAGACCAGTGGATGAAGCAACCGATATGAATTACTCCTGGTTAAAGATCAATGAGGTTGAACTGGCGACAGGAAACTATATAGATCCAGACTTTGATTACATCGCTTATACATTCTACCTTCACAACAACGGAACTGAATTTATTAACTTAGGATATCACATCAGGATCACGGACGTGTATAAGAATATGGATAGTGCAATCAGGATTCTCGTGATTGAAGATGGCGTCCAAAGTGTTTACAAGAAAGCAGATTACATTTCACAAGGAGGAATACCTCTTTCTGAAGTAATCGGAGTCAATGAATCGATCAATTTCTTGACTGACTCGATTGTGACTAGGAGAAGAATTTCACAATTCGGTCCAAACAGCGTTAAAAAATTCTCAGTCATCATCTGGATTGAAGGAACTGATCTAGACACAACAGATGATATTCTTGGTGGAATGGTGAAATTTCAAATGAGTTTCTCAATTGATACCGAATAGGTGACATATGAGAACATTCAAGAAAATCTATCTCTCCGTTCTATCCTTCCTGCTCATTTCCATTGTATTTGGTACGGCAAGCTATGCATGGTTGACGATGTCAGTCGTCAACAACCTTGAAAACCTATCGCTGACTGCATCTAGTGGAAATGAATTGGAAATTTCACTCGATGGTGATACTTATTCCACATCAATAGAGAATTACGTATTAGATGAATTTTTAAGAGATGTGAGATTGCAAGATGTAACAAGCGTGGATGGAGTCAATTTTCTAACAGGTGGAATCATCCAAGAAGGTCCAGCTATTAGAAATTCTGATTACTTATCATTTGATATTTACTTTAGGACAATTCGCAGAGAAAACAGCATTTATCTCATTAACAATGTCAGCAGCATCGTCGAATATGACGAACCGGATATTGGAACATTCATTGTTTCAAGAGGTGTGAGTTGGACAGCTAAACATAATTTTCAAAATGGTCCAGAATTATCAGATATGGTTTTGCAAGGAGATACAGGAGTTTATCATGCCAGCAACTCCATCAGGATTTCAGTACAGGAATTGATCAATACACAAAATGAACTTGATCATAGATCACTTGATGACATGAAAATCAAAATCTTCGATCTTTCAAAAGATATGACACGAGGATATGGCGCTCCGTATGGGCAATTCAGTTACTTTCAGGCAAGTACACAAACTTCACTTGATTTACCATCAGTAGTTCCTGAAACAATTTATGAGTTGACAGAGTTTCATGAATTAAATCCTTATCAAGCTTTAAATAATACTTCACTGCTCACAACTCTTCAACCTACAGGTATCTATGACACTAAAGACAGAGAATACTTCACAGGGAAAGTCAGAATCAATATTTGGATTGAAGGATGGGATGCCGATGCATTCGACAGTATCTCTACCGACAGGATCCGAATTCAATTGCAATTCAAGGTTGCGAATCCAGCAATCACAAACTAGGTTTTAACTGGTAAATACCAGAAAAAATAAAAAGAAAGAAACTAAGGAGAAACAAAAAATGAAAAAAATGACTAGAAAGTTATTATTATCAATTCTAACGGTCGTATTGACAGTTATCGTTTTAGGAACTACGACATTTGCATGGTTTACAATTACCAACGTAGCAACAGTTCAAGCTTATGATGCCGATTTGAGAGCAAATGAAGGTATTGAAATTGCCCTTGGTGATGTGCCACTTGCTGGTCCAGACCAATTAAACTGGGTTACCAATCTAACAGCAACCACTATTGAACAATATATATTAACAGAATTGGCTAACGGGCCAGACGGATTCAGATTTGATCATGTTACCACAGCAAACGGTGTGAATTTCTACACATTGTTCGCAGGTGACACAGGTTATGAACAGACACCAGCAACACAAGGTTATATTGAACTTCCTTTACATTTCAGATCTGATACCGCTGATGGCATTGACTGGACAGGTTTAACATTAACCTCAACTCCAATCGCTTGGAACACAGACGTTGCCTTCATTAATGTCAACGATACTGAACCAACAGCAGTTGGTACTCTTCTTAGTGTTGATCCTACGGATTCAGTTAGAATTTCATTCACCGGTAGCGTTTTAGTTGAAACAGTACCAACTACAGTAACAACTGTATTTGAAAAACCTGCTCAAGGTGATAATATCGTGCTTGGTTCTGGTGGAGATTTGAGCAACGGCGGTTTAGGACTTGCTGGAGCAATGAATTATTTCTATGCGAAGAATGGTATTCTTCCTAATGGATCCGCAGCAGTATCTGTACCACTTGCAATTACAAGCGTTGGAACGATTAGAATTGTTGACTTAACATTAAACAGTGATCCAGAATCATTAACTTATGCAGGTGCTGACTATTATGGTAGCGTTGTCGTAAGAATTTGGATTGAAGGTTGGGATGCAAATGCATACAACTCAATTTTAGGCGGAACCATTTCAACATCAATGGAGTTTACTGGTTCAACAGTTGAATAATAGGGTTAAATAGCTTTTCGTCATTATTTCTACGAGATAAGATCTTGACCAAGCGTATGGATTTACGAATGTTCATACGCTTCAAGATCACTTGATAGTGACTAAGCGTAACCAAAGGAGTTATAACATGAATCAAAAACTAGTAAAGAAAGTATTGAGAGTCAGCTTGAATGTTGTTTTTTACACAATTGTTATCGCTCTCTTAGCCTTTTCGGTATCCAACATCAGTGTCAAGAAGGATAACGATATTGCAAACCTGTTCGGAGTAGGATTCTTATCTGTGCAATCCGATTCTATGGAAGGCACTCAAGAGCATTCATTTTCTGAAGGGGATTTGATCTTCGTTAATATTTTGGATGAAGAAGGCAGAGCAAACCTTCAATTGGGTGACGTTGTCACATTCTATGATTTGAGCGTTCGAGATTTCAATACGCATCGAATTGTTGATATTCTTGAAATTGATGGTGAAGTTTACTTAAGCACAAAAGGAGATAATGCAAATCAGGCAGATCTAGAGCCTCTTCATCTTTCGAATGCACTTGCTGTTCACCGTTCATCCATCTCTGGAATCGGAAATTCAATTGACTATCTGCAAACATCAGCTGGATTTGCATTATTCATCATTTTACCAGTTGTCTTGTTTCTAGTTGCTGAAGGTATTATGCTTATTAAACATGTATTTGTGATCAATAAATTTAAAATGGAACAATATTACGCAGTTGAGAAGGAAAAAGCATTGGTTACTTTAGAAGCTGAAAAGGAAAAAATCAGACAACAAGTGATGTCTGAACTCAAGGTTGGTCTATAAAATGCACTTTGCTTTACTAACTTCATATTGGAGGACATATGGTAGAATTCGGACGATATTATATCAGCTTTCTAAGAGAACTCCTAGAAATCATCGGCAAATTTTTCAGAAGCATTTTTGAATCTATTGCCGTTTTCTTTTCTGAAGGTATCTTCAAGCTCATACAAAATTTCATCATGGCCAGTATAAACTTTACAATACTGGACTGGATCATCTTCGTTATTGTATTGTTGATCAATATCGTTTTTATCACTGTCATTGTCGTCTTGCTCCTAAGAGTATTGAAAAAGTACATTCGATTTTCGAAACAGGAAATTGAAAAGGATGAATTGGTACAGGAAATAGACTTTTTGAATCGAAAGACCATGGAACTACTTGATGAGAAAAACAAGATTTTGGCACTTAAGGTCTCAAATCTCGGTATCAATCCAGATCAAGAAGAAGCGATGGAAGAAGAGATTGATTTGTCAAAGAATCGCTTTGTCAAGCTTTTACAAGTTGACTTGAAGTATGAAAATGTAGATCCCACAGTGAATATGATTGAAACTGACAAGGTTACTCTAGAAGGATTGGTTGATCGATTCATCAACTTCTCGGCATCAAGACTCAAATTATACTATAGCAAGAAAATTATACTTCCATTTATTGCTGGTATGGCAGCTTCCAAGACAATGATTCTTGAAGGTATCTCTGGTACAGGTAAAACCTCGCTACCTTATGCGATGGGAAAATTCTTCGGTCATGACTCTAATATCATTCCCGTTCAACCTTCATGGCGCGATCGCGCTGAAATGATTGGATATTTGAATGAGTTCACTAAAAAATTCAATGAAACAGACTTCTTAAAGGCAATCTATGAAACAACATATCGCAAGGATATCAGTATCATCGTTTTAGATGAAATGAATCTAGCCCGTGTTGAATATTACTTCGCAGAACTATTATCTCTACTTGAAATGCCAGATAAGAACGAATGGCTTGTCGATGTTGTTCCAGATAATAAACCTGGAGATCCTAAGAACATCATCAATGGAAAATTATTACTTCCTGGCAATGTTTGGTTTATCGGAACAGCCAATAAAGATGATTCAACGTTTACAATCACAGATAAGGTTTATGACCGCGCGACTCCGATTGAAATCAACACTAAATCTACTGCATTTGAAGCACCAGATACAGAAGGTGTCATAATGAGTCATGAATACCTGGATCTTTTATTTGAATCCGCGTATAAGGATTATCCGATGACACTGAAGACTATGGAAAATTTGGAACTTTTAGATTATTTCATCACTAAAAATTTTAAAGTGACATTCGGTAACCGTATCATGAAGCAAATCAGATCGTTCGTTCCAGTCTATGTAGCCTGTGGAGGCACAGAGCTTGATGCTCTTGATTTCATGGTTGCAAGAAAGATATTTAGAAAGTTTGAAGGACTCAATCTACCGTTTTTACAACAAGAAATCACTGATTTATCCAAGTTGATTGAAAAATTATTCGGTAAGAATTCGTTTGTCGATTGCCAAAATTATCTAGCTTTGATCAAGAAGCAGTTCTAGTTTTAAAAAATGCTAAAAAAAGGAGTGACTTTCAGATGGATATTCGAAAATCATGGAACAGACTTGTTGCCAAACTCATTTGTTATATTCTGTTTTCAGTTTCCGCCATCTCTATCGTTACTTATGCATGGTTTAGCTTAGCAAATGAAAATCATACAGAACTCATTTCAAATCTTACAGATATTGAAGTGGATTATGAGTTTTATATCTATGAGGATTCTCTGCATTTAGGGAATGCAACACCCAGTTTAATCGAGGATGTATGCAATCTTACTCAGGATCAATGTTATCTGTTGGTACCAGATCCGACTGTTGCAGAGCTGATTGAGGGCAGTGTAGCCCCAGGCGAACGATTCAGTTTCGCAATTAAAGTAAGAAGTCAGGGTCAGCTTCAAGCCTATTTATCACTGGATTTTGGTGGAATCACATCAGAAAATTATCCTAGAGTTGAAAATATGATTCAAACAGCATTTATGTATGAAGTCATTCGCGTTTCTTATTTGACAATAGAAGGCGAAACGGAAGATTTAAAAAGCAATGCACCGATAGAATTCCATACAAACTATTTTACTTATGAAGAAAGTTTGATTTATCCCTTGGTTCATAATGTTCCAGTGATTAATCTTGAGTTTTCGAGCAGTACGGTTATTGTTTATTTTGATTTATATTTCAGTAATTCAATCTTTGGTACAGATGCGTTCGGTGTCCCTTATACCAATAGCAATATTTTCATGAATCAAGTTTTTTCCATACAACATATCTTTATGAAAATGTCGATGAGTCCTGAATAAAAAAATGGTGAATCCAATGAAGAAGTATATCATAGTCATATTAAGTGTCTTATTGCTAACTGGTTCATTATTCAGTATCAGTTTTGCATGGTTCACTTATATCAAACGTAAATCGGTAGCAACCTTCGTATCCAATGAAATCCTTGTTGATCTTGAAGTCAATGATGCAATCTTCATCGATGATTATGTTTTGAGCGATTTGGCATTCGTTGATTTTCAAAATGATTTTATTGAGGATCAGTATGGACTGATTGACAGTTTGGCATCATCCATCATCATTAATATTGAGTTATCAAACAGTTCTCCATTAAGCAGGCATTTTATCCAAATTCAAGAATTGAGTACAGAAGGTTTATTATTACTCATCATGTATGAAGGCTTGGATTTGACATCAGAACATGTTTTCGAATCATCATATCACGCATTGCTGATGACTATTCTTAGTGAATATGCTACAAAACAAGAGATGATAGATGCACTTGAACTCTATAATTCTTCCGTATTAGAAGGTTTGTCAACCATTCTAGTCTATCCAGGAAGTGTGATGACCATCCAAATCGCAGTCTGGGGCGATTATGATGGATTGATTGAAAAAGACGGTTACTTAAGCGATACCTACCGCTTGGACTTAACCATTGAATCCATCAATGCAAGAGGAGTGAGCTGATATGACATTTCTCAAATCCAATTGGATTCTTATCACCGTCCTCTTTTCTATCCTATTCCTTACGACTTGTACGCTCACTTATGCGTATTATGTCAATCAGGAATCTAGAGGTATCGTCTTAGTATCCGGATCCTTTGAAGTTTCAGTTTTAGCATATTTTGATGAAGATGAAATCACTGTGGAAAGTCCATATTATGAAGTTGAAAATCAAGTGATTGTCGTGAATGCTTTTGATGAAACAAGTCAAAACTACATTGGGAAATTAAAGATTTCGATAGAGATTATTCCAAGAATTACAGCGAGAATGAGAATTCAATTACAAGATGAATGGCTGTTGACAAGAACATTCCTTGATGAAAACGGATTGCCGACTGTACCTGTGGTTGAATCTGTTTATCATACGCCGAAAGGTGAAGGATATTATCCGTTCTCTCTTCTTAAGACAGACAGCTCATTTCTTCCAATTTATGCATCAGATTCTTATGCATATATTGATGAAGTTCTCAATAAGAATACTTTATATCGATATGATGTCATTATAGGCGGAGATCCCTATCCTGTCAGAAGTAATTACTATTACACAGAAACATGCATGGTTAGACTTGGTCTTATCATTGATGTCATACAAGCGAACAGGTTTCAAGAGTTATGGGGACTTGAAGAAACATTTTATAACTAGATTTAAGGAGGTGAAACGATGACCAGAAATATGTTTGTTAAACTAACACTCATGGTTTTTGTCGTCGGATCACTTTTTTCTTTGATCATGTTTATTTCATCCATCAAGAAAGAAGTCATTGCGTATGATTTGAATGGGACATGGGTAGGAGATAATCTTGATTTAAAGCCGTTGATGGATGGAACATATCAAAGCGGTTATTCACCATTCAAATCCATATCTGGCGATATTGAAGCGATTACAACCGGACAAATCTACGTGATTGAAGATGCGGATGATTTATATGATTTGTCTGAACTTTCAAAAGGTATGAATGCGGTAATCTATATGGATCAACACTATGTCTTGGGCAATCATATCGATTATTATGATACAGTCATTTCTAATGTAAGTCATCGTTTTCATCCGATTGGGTTCAATTCCCCATTCACTGGAACATTTGATGGAAGAGGATTTGAAATTTCAAATTTATACTTTCAAACCATTTTGGATGCTGAAACCTACAATGATACTTATGGAGGATTGATTTATTTCTCCATGTTTTCTGTTTTAGGTGAATCCGGAATCGTTAAAAATCTTGGATTAATCAATCCAATCATCATTCAACCGATCGAATGGGGAAACATGGTAGAAGTTTCACCTTTAGTCGGATTAAACCAAGGATTGATTCAAAATGTGTATATCATCGATACCAGAAATGAAGCAGCTGGTTATCATGTTGAAGGATCTCTTCATCTATCCGGATTGGTAGCAATCAATCACGGGGTCATCGACAATGCATATATCTCAACAGAGCATGTTAAGAGCGCATCTGTATATGATATATTATCTACGAGCGTCCTGATTCATCAAAACACAGGCGTACTCAATCAGGTTTATTATGATGAAGAAATCTATAAAGATTTGAACACTTCAACAGAATTTGGAACTGGATTATTGACGAGTGCGTTTCAAAATCACGAAAATTTCTCAAGCGCATGGTTCTTTACAGACCATTATTTTGATTTGGTTGAATTTGTAGAAGAACAGATTTTGGTTGACTTGAATCAGATATATCCAATGTTGAGGGGTTTATCCTTTGAAAATCATATTTTATATATCGATGAAGCAATCGACTTGATCTACATGAACGAGCTTTTAAATGTTTCAGGATACTTTAGGTCCTCTCATTATCAAGTGATTAAGGATATCGATATGAATGAAGTAAGTTCTGATGCATACAAGGCAGCCAATGTCGCATTCAATGGAATCTTTGATAGTTCATTAAGAAGCGAACAGACTTCCTTATACATCAGAGACCTCGATTCTGGTGGCGATAGTTTGTATCATTCAATTATAGGTCTCCGCATCAAAAAAGCTTCAGTAATCGGTAATTATGCAAGTTACGCATTGTTTCCTGCACTGTTTGGAACTGTAAGAAACTTGAACCTGATTCAAATGCATATTTCTCCGATGGATCTAGAAGATCAAATGGAAAAAACAAAGGTTTTAGTGGGTTCTATCGCTGGGTTGATGAATGGTGGAACCATTCTCAATACGCATGTTGATTTGAATACACTGATAACTAAGTCACTTGTTCCTATTACAAAGCTTTATGTAGGTGGTTTGGTTGGAGAAGGCAGTGGAACCATTCACAATTCTACAACTAGAGGAACAATGAATCATGAGATTCAAACATATCAAGCTCTAGCGGATCAATCTGCTACAGGCGGCATCATCGCACATGCGCAATCCATTCACTTATCAGAAATCATCAGTGATCTATCCATCGCAGGATTAGGTTTTGATCAAGTTAACAATGGCACAGCTTACCTTGGAGGACTTGTTGGTGATGGAACCATATCTAGTGCATCCGAGCTCATTTTTAAAGGAGAACTTATTTCACATCTAGACAGCGGTTATATAGAAACGCTCTTTGCTGGCGGTGTTTTTGGCTTGATTACGAGCCAGGAAGAAGAAATATATAGAATTTATAATCTCGGAGACATACAAGTTGAAATGACCAATCCAATGACTTTAAAACTTGCTGGAGTTGTCAATATAGATGGAATCAATCAAGATGAAAACGCTGATTTTAGGTATTCAAGCATCACCAATGGCGGTATCATCACCATGAATCATCCATCAGGAAATGTATTTTCAACTGCTGAACTGCAAGGGTTCAATGTTGATGTTTCCTCTGTCGTGAACTCTACAAATATCATAGGAAGCTTCAACGGGTTATTCAACAATCGATCGATTGGTATTGATTTGAGTATCATCGATACCTATGCAGCAGTCTTAAACATTACAAACGGTACCGGTTCAACATTAACGCAATCCTACAATCAAGGCAACATTACAGTTTCTTCACAAAACACATTGACTCAATCTGCAGTTAAGATTTCAGGAAACGTTTTGGGATCCAATATCGGACTTACCCACTTGCGAAATGAAGGCAATATCATCGTTGATATTCTGCATCAGTCGCTTTTGGTGCAAAGCACGCTATATGTGACAGGTTTATTGGAAACACTCTCTCAGGATCAAGTCTTTAATGATGGATTCAATGGAGGAAATATTGAGATTGAAAAACTAACTGCCTTACCTGTTTATTATGATATTTATGTTTCAGGTATTGCTTATAAAAATGAAAATACAAATTACTATCAGCTTCACGATATTGAAGCACAAAGCATTTCAAATGTCAATGTGCATCAAGGCGCGATGGATAATGTTCTCAATTCAGGAAATTTATCGGTTAAAGGTGATTTTTATGGTTCATCCAGGATTTCAGGAATTGTCCTATTCAATCTGTCATTAATGACATCTGCAGTTAACTTAGGCGATATCGACAACAAAAATGATACGACAATAAATTTAGGAGAAGTTGAATCAGCAGGTATCGTCTATTCAATGATTGGACAATATGCAAGAATCAAGGATTCTGCAAACAATGGGAAAATTGTAGCAGCTTCAAAATCAACCACCGGTTATGCACATGCATCAGGTATTGCACTTAGAAACGATCGTTTAGAAAACGGAACCTATGTTGGCTCAGGATCAATCAACAGGTTTGCAAAAATACTTTATAGTATCAACTATGGCGATATTTATGCATTTAGCGCAACCATTGAAACAGGGTATACCATCACAGGTGAAACAAGGTCAAAAGCATCCGGAATCTTTTCTATTGGGATGCTTTCAGTTATTGATGTCATCAATTATGGCAATGTTTATTCGAAATATTTAGCGAGCGGCATTATCGGATTTCTTAAGATTGCACAGTTCGGTGTGATTGGATTTCAAGAAGTCTATTTTGCGAATGCCATGAATTACGGAAAAATACGCGAGATTGTTTCTTATACTGATGATTTTGCAGTCAATATGACGACCATTCCAGCACGAACAGTTTATAATGCTTTTGCATCCACCATTGGGAAAATCCATACAGGAACAACGTCTTGGGATATTTTATCTGCTACCTATTCAAATACCTATCCGATAGATAAAATCAGTTTTGGATACCTTGTCAATTTTGATGAGCTTTCAGATATGGTTGGAAATGCACCAACGGCAAGAGTTGACTCATTTTCACTCTATTTTGGACTTGGAAATCCTGACTTGGTCGCGATTATTTCGAGAATGGCAACCTTGAAACAAGACGATAATTCAAAAGAGCCATTCACTTTGTTCTATCTTTCAGGATGGCCAAAAAGCGCATATTACGGACGTGCAATCCCCTCATTCAAAATGTCTGATGAAACTGGCGGTATTTTCAATCAAACCTTTCCAAACGTTCAAACAGGAACTGATCAATACCTTAAGGATTACTTTTCTTATATAAAAGCTGATAATGTCAGTGATTTTTTGATCTCTAAACTGAATAGCAATCGTTCAATACCTTACACAGGCATTTATGCATTATCGGACAGCGCGGGAACACAAAACGGCACGTATATTCCAGATCAGCTCGATCTAACCCTATTAAATCCTCGATTAGACGGTGAAACTCAAGACTTATCATGGCTTGGTGATGATCAGGTTGAAAACTCGATTTACTATCAACTCCATGTTGAGATGCGTCAGATGAAGTCATCCTATGCAACTTCTATCTATGATCTTGAACTGGTTCAAACAGATGTGAATGGCGAAGTTGTCCCAAATGGACTTAAACTCAGTCATCCTGAAATCAGTAATGATCGAAAGATGTTAACTTACTATCTTCCAAGCAACGCGCAAGTGTTTAATGAATCTGAGTTTTATACCAAAAACACATATAGTTATGTCGAAACATCCTTTGGTACCGGTAGAAAGGTTCCAGATACATTAAGTCAAGATGTTTGGTCATATCGATATGTAGGTTATTATAAAAAGGAAGGATCATCCTATTTAGAAATCGGTCCTTATCATACAGATGGTATCTATACGTTGACGTTCACACAGATTTTAGTGGACAAGAGTGCAACAAATAGTGATATTATTCCAAACACAGTTTACACAAGCTACAATATTTCATCTCAAGAAGCAATACTTTCAACGGTTCAAGTCCATCTCCCCCACGTTAAAAAATATGTCAGCACTAATTATAAGTGGGAACAAGCTTTCGGGTACATTACATCTACAGAAGTTATCAATGATTCAGGATATGGCGCATATAAAATTATTGATTATATTGAACCTCCAATCTATAGCGAAGTTTACCAATATGCAGGACCTAATCAAGAGCTTGTCACCTTTGATTATGTTACGTCCTCATCAACAATGATTTATCTGGATCAAGGTATTCGTTTTTCAGTGAATCTTGATGAATCCAGTTACTTGATCTCACAAGGAGCATCGCTTGTTAACGAGGGTGTTCCACTTGAAACGGATGCGACAATTCCTTATGCAGTTGGTATATATGACACCTTGGTCGATGCTTCAACCTTAGTAGAAATCGATTCAATCACCAATCATTATGGAAGCGTACGCGTGTTTTCATCCAGTTATGACGTTTTAGATAGCGAGAGCTATCAAGATTATGAAATTCGAATCATCAGAACAGAAGATGAAGGATTAACAGGATTCATGAGTTTGACAATCAATGGAGTTTCTGACGTTCCTACCTATACGACTTTTAGAGATTTGACTGCAAGTCAGGGTATCCATTATGTGTCTGATGGCACGTTAGGCGTTATGCGCATCCAATATCAGACCATCAATATGGCCGATGGCTATTCAGTACTGCCGATGGTTGAGGTTTTCGATAATAACACTGGGGTAAAGCTGCATACATCCCTTTATAAATTAGGTTTAGGCAGCGTGGTGAATACCAATTCATTCGATAATGCAGAAGGTAGTTTCGGAGCAGGCAGTGTCACAATCGAATTTGAAGTGACGGATCTGCTTCCAACAGGATCTTATCGAATGGAGCTTGTTATTTCCGCAGATGAAACTGCAGTAATTCATTTTGATAAAATCATGAGCGGTGATTCCAGTGTAATCGAATTTATATATAGGGAAGAAATCATTGCTCCATTGTCAAATACCTATGTATCGATGATCCCCTATGGAATCTTCTATGATATGAATGATGATTCTACAAATATTGTCAATTTCACAAACTTAAGCACAACTATTGATGTTTATGATGAGGATCTTCAGGGATTATGGATTCCAGATTATTTAGACGATATGGATATTTCACCATTCTCGACATTGGAATCTGTGGACTTGACTATATCCATGTTGGATAGCTACAGACATCAATATGCAATCACCTATCATTTGCTATCTGAATCAGGTTTAGCATCTACATTTATTCATCTACTTCAAGAATATGAACTGGATACAGAACCTGAGCATGTGTATCATAACGGCGGAGAAGTGGAAATTCCATTTTTAGAACATGAAATCAGTTATATGGAATCTCCAACCTTGCGTGTGGAATATGCAGTTGAAAATTTATATATCACGGAATTAATCCATACAGAAACTACATCAACCATGATTCCATTGGACGAAATCACATCCGTTCTTGGACTAGATTACTTTATAAACATGCTTCCTGGAATCGGGTACGAAATTGAGTTCAACCAAGATGTTGCTGAAGGGTATTATCTCTTCAATACCGTTTATTCAAATGCGATTGTCTTATGGGGTCAGTCGTTGATTTGGGAGTTTGAATTCTCAGAACTGACGTTTAGAAAAATTAAAAACGATGAAAGTTTATTAAAAAACATCACCTTTATCTCTGATACGATTTATGCGGGATTCAATACCATCATGGACTACCAGCTCATCACTGCAGAAAGCTATCTGGGTTACTTCGAAAATCCTGAAACCAGAACAATGACCATTTTGCCTACTCGCGGTATTTACTATGGTGATTATGAAAGCGAAAATGAATTTTGGATTGTAGGGCAAGTTCAAAAAACCAATTTAACTTATTATCAACCAAACTTTAATCTTCCCAACGGATCCATCATCAGAAGAGTTACAGATTTGAATCAAGTTCACTACAGTTATCAATCTGAAATATTGAATACGGATTTCACGCCAGTCAGCGATACAATCTTATTCGTTCAATACCGAATTTATGCAAGTGACTATGATGAAAATCTAGATCACTATACAGATTATTATGTCGCAGTTCAAGATATAACAAACAACATCAGAGTTCATTTAGAAATTGCTAATAACAGCAGTCTTGATGTTGATCAATTATTCGTTAGACTCAACATATGTCAGCTTGAACTCGGTTATTCGGGAGTTTGTGCGTTCAATGACATCTTATTTAGCATGTCCAGTCACATTGTATTTGATGCATTATCACAAACCTATCTCAATAATCAGTATCAAATGACAACATATGGAACCTACGTGCTTGAGGTTTCTCTACCTGAAGGATTCACCTATACTGTATCACTTCAAGGCACACTGGTTGATGGACACAGTTTCTATTTGGAAAACTCCATTCTTCCTAAAAAGTACTACATTATCATTACGATTATTGAGGATACAACGGTGGATGAATGGGGTCAACAGGTCATCATTGATTATCAACCTGAATAAAATAATAGCGGATGAATGATGTGTAAATCTTGCTCCTTAACGAATGATACGTCATTCAAAGGTGCGGGATTTTTTTTCTTGATACTCTCTAAATGTTATGGAAAAGTAGATAACAGATTAAAAATTGCATGAAAAGCTATCTCTGAAAGCGTTGACACATGCTTATATCGTATGATATAATAGTATATGCGGACACAGTCTATATATGCGGACGATTTGATTCACCACTACAAAAAAGAATTTTGAACTTAACGATTGACTGTTTTTGTGTCTTTTTATATGTAAAAACTAAAAAATATTGTTTATGCAAGGAGATCTGAGTATGTCTAATTTAAAGGATTTTGTTCAACAGCTACCAAATAGCAAAGATTTTAAAAAGTATGGGGTTTATCCGGATTCACTCAACCAGGTGAGCGGATTATGGGTGTTCATGGTTAAGGAACCGGATCAGGATTTTTTGGTTGCTGCCGGAAAGAACGCCAGTATCTTTCATGGAGAATCGATGCATTGTGAACCGCTTCCCTGCATCAAAGCGCCACTCTCACATGATAACGCAGTTGTCTTAAGAGAACTCTTTCCTTTTACTAAACCTATTCCAGTTTTATCTAAAAAAAGAAGCTTCGGTTTGGGGGACAGACTCGGTATTGCAACGCCAGGTCATATCAAAGTTTTTAAAAAGTATAATGCTTATCCTATTTTCGCTCAACAATCGATTAGAGAACTCAATTTAACCAATAGAACCTATGAAGAAGTGTTGGATGCTGCATCGTTTGCAGTGTTCAGGGATGGGTATAAGGATGGTTTCGGGGCAGATGGAGATCATTTGAAAAAGCCTTCTGAAATCGAATATGCACTATCCTTAGGATTCACCATGATCACTTTGGATTGTAGCGAATACATCAGAAATGATATCACTGGAATGACTAAAGCTCAAGTGAATCATGAATGTGTTTTACCTGAAGACATAAAGAAACGCTATTTAAACAAGAAGTTCGAAATTGAAGGTATTTCCATTACATTTGATGAAGAAGAACTGAAAAGAAATGTCTTGGTTTACGGTAAGGCAGTCGAATATGCCATCCACATCTATCAAACCTATTTCGCCAACGGAAAAACAAATGCGAATTTTGAAATATCAATTGATGAAACAGCAACCCCCACATCTCCGACCCAGCATTATTTTGTTGCCAATGAATTGACGCTTCATGGAGTCAAGCTGGATACCATGGCTCCAAGATTCTGCGGTGAATTCCAAAAGGGTGTCGATTATGTCGGCGATATCAAGCAATTTGAAGAAGAATTGAAAATCCATGCAGCAATTGCAAGACATTATGGATATAAGCTTTCTATTCATTCTGGATCCGATAAGTTTTCAATCTTCACCTTGATTGGAAAGCATACTTTAGGTAATTTCCATGTGAAAACTGCAGGGACGAACTGGCTAGAAGCCATGAGAACCGTTGCATCCTCAGACCCCAAACTTTACCGTGAAATTCATCAGTACGCACTATCCATGTTTTCAGAGGCGAAGAAGTTTTATCACGTTACGACAGATTTAACTAAAATTCCAAGCCTTGATTCCTTAAAGGATGAAGAATTGGTAAACCTTTTTAAACAAAATGATGCAAGACAGATGATTCATATCACATATGGTTATATACTGAATGTAAAGAATAGTGATGGTTCATACCGCTTTAAGACAAAACTCTATAAATTATGGAGAGAGCAGTCAGAGGTTTATGCTGAAATGCTATCCAAACATATCGGCAGACACTTAGAATTACTCTACAAAGGATTTGAAAAATAAAGGTTTCAAGGAGAAAATATGAAATTCAGAGAAAAGTTCAAGTATGCAATCGTTGTTCCATCAAGCATGGGCGTGAGAATCACGCCAATCGATCGTCAACCTGTTCACATCAGCAACACATTCCATATGCAGGCGACGAGTGCTGAAACCAATGTCATCAGCATTTCTTCAGCCCTGGGGTTGCCTGCGAAAGTACTTACTACTTTTGTTAAAGAGAGCCCAATCGCATTATTGATTAAAAATGATTTATCCAGACGTCATATCGATTATGAAGGTGTAGAAGTCGAACAAGGCGGACCATGGGGATACCGTCACCAATTCAATATCGCAGATAGCGGATATGGATTAAGGGGACCTCGCGTTCAAAATGACAGAGCGGGAGAAGTCGGAAGAACATTAAACCTTAAAGATTTTGATTTAGATCGGATATTCAATCAGGAAGGTGTTCAACTCCTTCATTTATCAGGATTGATTGCTGCACTTTCTCCTGAAACCGGACTATTTTGTTTGGAGCTTGCAAGATCAGCGAAGAAATTTGGAACCAAGATTTCATTCGACTTGAATTATAGAGCATCATTTTGGAAGAACAGAGCAAAAGAACTCTCAGCAATCTTCAAGGAAATCACGTCAGTTTCTGATATACTGATTGGGAATGAAGAAGATTTTCAACTCGCTTTAGGCATTAAAGGACCTGAAGCTGGAGGAACAAACATCAGTGATAAGATTGAAAGTTTCAAGCTGATGATCATGGACGTTAAAAAAGCATTTCCGAATGCAACCACATTCGCAACCACACTACGTGAAGTCGTCAGTTCCAATGAGCATCATTGGGGAGCTATCCTTTTGGATCAGCAGACTTGGACTGTGATTGAACCGAGACCTATCCAGGTTCTTGACCGCATCGGCGGAGGAGATGGATTTGTCGGCGGTCTTCTTTATGGCTTCTTAAAGGGATGGAATTCCGAAAAATGCGCACAGTTCGGCTGGGCGTCAGGAGCATTTGTAGTAACACTTCTTGACGATTTCGGCTTACCAGCGGATGAAGATATGATTTGGAGCATCTGGGAAGGCAATGCAAGAGTCAAGAGATGAATCATTATTGGAGGATGAAGTGATGAAAAAAGCTGATATAGGAATGATTGGACTCGCGGTGATGGGTGAAAACCTTGTCATGAACATGGAGTCCAAAGGATTTACAGTCGCTGCCTTTGATATTGATCAAAAGCGCGTTTTTGATTTTCAAAACGGTCGCGCAAAACATAAGAACATTTTGTGCGCCTATACACTTAAAGAATTCATCCAATCGATAGAAAAACCACGCAAGGTCATGATGATGATCCGTGCAGGAGCTCCGGTTGACAGTGTCATCGATCAGCTGATTCCATTATTAGATCAAGGTGATGTGATCATCGATGGTGGCAATTCCAATTATCCCGATACCATCAAAAGAACTCAACTTGTCGAAGATCATCAAATGCTTTTTGTCGGAAGCGGTGTCTCAGGCGGAGAAGAAGGAGCGCTTCATGGACCTTCCTTAATGCCAGGCGGTTCTCCAAAAGCGTGGCCATTGATCCAACCAATTTTTGAAGCGATCGCCGCAGAGGCGAGCGATGGCATCAAATGTGCGGCATGGATCGGTGAAAATGGTGCAGGTCATTTTGTTAAAATGGTTCATAACGGCATTGAATATGGCGATATTCAATTGATTACCGAAGCATATCATCTGATGAAGGAACTTTTAGGATTGAGCGCTGATGAAATGGCATTAATCTTTAAAGACTGGAATCAAGGCGATTTAGACAGTTACCTGATTCAAATCACTTCTGAAATACTAGCTGTAAAAGACAAGGACGGCAGTCCTTTAGTCAATAAGATTTTGGATACTGCCGGACAAAAGGGAACTGGCAAATGGACAGCAACAACATCCTTGGATGAAGGTATTCCTTTGACTTTGATTACTGAAGCTGTTTATGCAAGATTCATTTCTTCGATGAAGGAAGAACGCGTGCATGCAAGTTCAGTATTTCCTAAAACAATCAAACCTTTTCAAGGAGATAGAAAAGCATTCATTGAAGACATCAGGAAAGCGCTCTATGCAGCAAAGATTATTTCCTATGCTCAAGGCTATAATTTGATGAATGCTGCAGCGAAAACTTATCAATGGAATTTGAATTACAGTGGAATCGCAATGATTTGGCGAGGTGGATGCATCATCCGTTCACGCTTCTTAGATAAGATCATGGCAGCCTATCAAAAGAATCCCAAGTTAGAAAATATGCTTCTGGATTCCTATTTTGAAACTACAATCAAAGGACTCATCGAATCCTGGAGAAAAGTGATTGCTACTGCGGTCATGAACGGCATTCCAACGCCTGCCATGTCATCCGCACTGAATTACTTTGATGGATATACGACCCACTCTCTACCAGCGAACCTGCTTCAGGCGCAAAGGGATTACTTTGGAGCGCATACCTATGAAAGAACAGATAAACCACGCGGTGAGTTTTTCCATACCAACTGGACAGGACGCGGTGGGGATACCTCGTCAACAACATATAATGGCTAACGCCATAGGAGAACAATCATGAAATTACCATTTAAACCTAATTTTACCAATAAAGTTGTCGTCATTACCGGCGGTGCAGGCGTGCTTGGCAGTGATTTTGCCAGAGCAATCGCAGAATGCGGAGCCAAGGTCGCTATTTTAGATCTTTTTGAAGACAAAGCAAAACAGTTAGCAGAAGAAATCACTAAAAAAGGATTTAAAGCAATCGGCGTTAAAGCAAACGTTTTGGATAAAGAAAGCTTGAACCAAGCACATCAAGAGGTGTTGAACAAGTTCGGAAAATGTGATATCTTGATCAATGGAGCTGGCGGAAATAATCCCAAGGCTACAACATCAGACGAATTTTTTGACAGACCAAAGTATCAAACAGAAGGACATAAGAGCTTCTTTGATCTGGATTTGGAAGGTTTTAACTTCGTTTTCGGTCTGAACTTCACAGGTACATTGCTCCCAACACAGATATTCGCATCCGATATGATCGACCGTCCAGGCTCTGTCATTTTAAATATCAGTTCGATGAATGCATTTACACCATTAACCAAGATTCCAGCATATAGCGCTGCAAAAGCTGCAATCTCCAATTTCACACAATGGCTCGCTGTTTATTTTGCAAAAAGCAACATCAGAGTGAATGCAATCGCTCCAGGCTTTTTCTCCACTCAGCAAAATGCAGCTTTGCTCTTTAATCCAGATGGAACACCAACACCGAGAACCGGAAAGATTCTAAATAACACGCCAATGGGACGCTTCGGTGAAGCAGATGAGCTTTTAGGAACTCTATTCTGGCTTTTAGATAATGATTCTTCCGGATTCGTCACAGGGGTTGTCGTACCGGTTGATGGAGGATTCTCAGCCTATTCAGGCGTTTAAAAGGAGAAGAAATGAAAGAAATTTACCTTAAAGAAATAAACAATCAGGGCTTGTCTGTACTTGAAATAGAGGAAGCGGTCAAACAGTCAATTGCTGGAAAATCCTTAAAAAAAGTTTTATTGGTTCCGCCTGATTTCACAAGGTTTTATTCGAATGCAGGTCTGATTACCAATATCTATTATCATTTGCTTAAAGATAATGTAATTGTGGACATTCTTCCTGCTTTGGGTACGCATGAAGCGATGACGAAAGCGGAATATGAAGAAATGTTTGGAGATATTCCTCTAGATAGGTTCATCGTCCATAATTGGAGAACCGATGTGGTGAAGGTGGGAGAAATTCCTTCAGATTACCTCTTGGAAATTTCTGACGGTTTATGGGATATTCCAATTCAGGTTGAAATCAATAAGCTGATCATGGATCCAAGCTACGACTTGGTGATTTCCATCGGACAAGTCGTTCCTCACGAAGTTGTCGGAATTGCCAATCACTCCAAGAATTTATTCGTCGGATGCGGTGGTAGAGATGTGATCAATAAATCCCATATGCTCGGTGCTGTTTACGGCATGGAACGTATGATGGGTAAAGATAATACGCCAGTCAGAAAGATTTTAGATTACGGCATGAAGCATTTCTTAAACGAAAGACCGATATTATTCGTTTTGACTGTCACCACGGCTCCACAAGGAAAAACACATACGCATGGACTCTTTATCGGCACTGAAAGAAAGGGCTTTGAAATGGCGATTGAACTTGCTCAAGAGAAGAATTTAATCTTCTTGGACAAGGGAATTAAGAAGTGCATCGTCTATCTTGAACCCAAAGAGTTCAAAAGCACTTGGTTAGGCAATAAGGCGGTTTACCGCACACGCATGGCAATCAAGGATGCTGGTGAATTAATCATCTTGGCTCCAGGCATCACCAAATTTGGTGAAGATCCATATAATGATGAATTGATCAGAAAGTATGGATACCAAGGACGTCTCAAGGTGCTCGAATTATTCAAAACCAATGAAGAATTGAAGAAGAACATGAGCATTGCCGCACACTTGATTCATGGATCTTCCGATGGAAGATTTTCTGTGACTTATGCAGTGAAGAAGATTAGCAAACAAGAAATCGACAGTGTCTACTTTAAGTCTGCCGATTACGATGAAGTCGTAAAAAGATATAATCCTGAAAAGTTAAGCGCAGGATGGAACATCATGCCTGACGGAGAAGAAATATTTTTTGTTCCAAATCCAGCATTAGGCCTTTGGATTGACAAAAACCGATTCTAGTAGAAATAACATAAGCATTCTAAAAGACGAATAAGTCTTGGAATGCTTATTTTAATCCATGTAGAAGAAAAAATGAAGAGGATGAAGATATGAATAGAAACCAAACGAAACAAATGATTTTAGCTAGTTTTTTTATAGCTTTAGGTATTATATTACCTTATATTACAGGGAATATCGCAATCTTGGGCAATAGATTCTTGCCGATGCACGTGCCTGTACTGCTGTGCGGATTGATTTGCGGATGGAAATACGGTTTTCTTGTCGGATTCATCACACCGCTTTTAAGAGCTGTACTGGTTGGCATGCCTCCATTATTTCCAATCGCAGTTGTGATGTCTCTAGAACTGGCTGCTTACGGATTCTTCATCGGCTTATTCTATAAGCTATTGCCTAAGAAATTCGTCTATTTAATTGTATCGCTTGTTTTATCCATGTTAGCAGGTCGAATCGTCTGGGGCATTGCAGCATATTTGATTTATCCTTTGGCGGGATTCCCATTCAATCTGGAAATCTTTATCGCTGGAGCGCTTTTGAATGCCATACCTGGAATCATCTTCCAGCTTATTTTCATACCTGTGTTTTTGCAGAGTTTGATTAGGACCAATACCATACCTCAATTTGAATGATGAAGAAAAATATCTGGATCTCAAACATTTTAAGAGCTTATCCGCAATTGGAATTGTCTGATATTCTGACTTTTTTAACTGAATCGTCATTTGGGAACAAAATTCCATATATAAATGAAGCAGTATCAACTGAATCCCTGCACCTGGGTGAAATCACATACATCAGCAAAGAGTGTGCAAAAGTTGAATTGATCACACATGGAGATTACTGGATCAGTTATGAATCCGTGAAAAAAGTAGCTGAATTATCCTATCATCGGAATATGCAGTCAGAAGAAGACTTCTTAAAAAGAATTTGTGACTCTAAGAGTTATATCGAAAAAGTAAAACCATCAACAGATTTCAACATGCTTCATTCTTTAGTTGATGGGTACTTAAGAAGAAATGAACAGATTGAACATAGCGATGTTTTTATGAAAAATCATCCGAACTCATATTTCATCGTTCATCAAAGGTTTTTAGACAAGCTCAACATCATATCAAGCATTGATCAAACATACAAAGAAAAAGAGAAAGTTTTAGTTGCGATAGATGGAAATGCATCATCCGGCAAAACGACATTTGCCAGCTGGTTGAAAGCAGTTTATGTTTGCAATGTTTTTCATATGGACGATTATTTCATGAAGCCTGTAATAAACACTTATGATCCATATTCAGTATATGGCAGCAATATCAATTTTGCTAGGCTGAATGATGAAGTGATTCATCCTTATCATCAGGAAACAAAATCGATTCATCAGCTGCTCGATATGAAAAATCATGAGTTATCAGATCCGATTGAAACAGCGTATCAACCGATAACCATCATTGAAGGCGCATATAGCATGCATCCCTACATTGAAAAACTTTACCAAGTAAGAATATTTATGAAAACGACTTATCTTGAACAAATAAGACGTGTCTATAAGAGAAATGGTTGGAAAAGACTTCTTGTATTTATTAAAAAATGGATTCCGATGGAAAATACTTATTTCAGGGATTTGGATATCGCAAAAAAGGCGGATATTATCATTCGAACACATCGGTTTCAATAGAAAAAGACAAACAAGCTTTGTCTTTTTCTTTCCTAGGTTCACCATTCCAATGGGTCAGATTTGGTTTATGATATAATAAATATAGAACAATCTAAAAGGAGTACATATGAGAGAGCAGCTTGCCAAGAAGTCCATCAAACAGATTATAGCTAATTTCATCATCTTAGTGTTTATCTTAACCATCATCTATTTTATTTTCAATTACTATTATTTTAGATTTGAATTGATAGATATTGAAATGAAAATCATTTTGTTCGCACTCGGCCTTGGATCCATCGCATTGGTCATGCAGCTTTATATATTGATTACGAATCCTAATATATTGATGGAATATGATCAGGATGGTGTCTACGTCCACAAAAGAGATAAAATGGAATATTTTATCCGGTTTAAGGATATGTTTGATGTGCATGCGACTGTCAATATTTGGACAAAACCATTCTTGGTGTATTCCGCACTCGTCATTAAGACAAAAGAAAGTGTATCTGTTATTAGAAACATCGAAAAAATGGCTGAGGTGAGAGATTTCATCCATCACATGGCATTTGAGAAGAATGAATAATTAGTCTATTTGAAACTGTTAAAAGCCAACTCATGTTGGTTTTTTTATTTTTTATGCTTTGTTTTTCAGTTTTTCAATATCCTATATTGTGTATGCTTTCTAAAAGTTGTACAATAAAGCCAAATGGAGGTCAAACGATGCGTGATACAAACAAAATAAAAATCAATCAGAATAAGAAGTCGAGAATTCAGATTTTACGCTCTTGGATGACTTCATTTGCTGTTACCGTGACTGCTGCAATCGTAGTCATCACGACAATCCCAGCAAGTCCGATTGCATCCATTGAACAGGTTCAAGCATTTGAAAACGTGATATCTTATCAGATTTCTGTGACAGATGAAGAACAGGCGTTATATCCTGACAGCTTGAAGATTGTTCTTGAAAATCAATTCGAGTATTATGAGCGTCCCATCGACCTTGGCAGCAGTGCCGGAAGCTTCGGTGACTTGAATCCCAGAACCCAGTACACGTTGAGAATCATCGGAAACAAGGGATTTGGAAATGAAAATCTGGATACGGTAAGCATTTCAACCAGGCCATTATCCGGAGCAACCATATCTGGTTACCGCATGATTGAAGGCTTGGAAGTGTATTATATTGATTATGAGATAGATGTATTGGTCTTTGATCCAAACTTAAATTATGAACAGGTCATTATGTATTATGCTTTCATCTATGAAGAGGAACAAGGACAGCCTTTGGAATATATCCCTGTTGAGATTTTTGGGGATGCTCAAACGGTTTTGCTTGAAGGGGTTCCCAATTTTAATACAACGATTCATGTTTACCTGGAAGCTACCTTACTCAATCAAGAAATTGTCCGTTTGGATGAAATCTACATCCATACACCTTTTTCAATCGAGGCATCTCTTTACCTAGATCAAATCACAGACAGGTCGGCAGGATTCACATTATATCAAAGCTATATAGAAACAGATGATTTAATCTATACGCTTGAACTTCAAACGAATGGAAAGACAGTTCAAACGAAGTCGGTTTCTCCCGCGCCTCCTGATTCCATGCATTCAGGCATCTCAATCGAATTTTCACAGTTGAAGCCTGAAACCGATTATAGCCTAGCCTTTTCAGCGACATATACAAATCCATATACATTGGTTAAAGAAAAGATTGAACTTGATTTGTTGGAATGGCGAACACTTGGAAGCTTTACATATACCTATACCATAGAAGAACTTCAAGATACCTATCAAGTCGATGTCAGCCTGACGGATCCCAGCCACAACTTCCAAATTGTCTACTACTATGTTTATGAACAAAATGAATTTGGCGAGTTCATGGTTTACTCAGGAACGGTTGGTTTCACACCCCAGGGTGATTCAAAAACTGCAACCCTGACATTTCAAAAAAACTGGAATCTGCCTTATCGCATAGAAATTGGATTCAGAAGTCAAAGCACTTTCAATCATTATTATAGTTTTCATCAAATCATAAGAGAAGAGTGAACTACTCCCACCACTTAATGAAACTCATTAGAAGTGGGAGCTTCTTGGGTAAAACAGACTAATGTCTATTAGTTTACCAAGCTATATGCGTCTGTTCCATACGCTTTTG
>DOYO01000136.1 GCA_003518475.1 Acholeplasmataceae bacterium | reverse complement strand
GTAACTACTTTTGCCATATGATCACTCCCTATTTTATAATTTCACTTTAAATACTGCTTTTTCAACGATAATCCCAGGTTTATACATCAGTTTTGGCATGTGTAGATCATCTGGCGTGACAACCACGAACATGTTTTCTGNNCATGATAAGGACTAGTCACTGTGAATCCAGGATGACCAAGATGATGATATCCAAAGTATTCTACTCCCTTTAAAACGATTTGGATATCGAGGTATTTTTGATGTCCTTCAAAGAAACAGGATTCAATATCTTTCGGTTTATATGAATCTCTTAATAAGTAAACATTGGAACCATCGATTTCATGTTTTCCCAATGGGATGGATAATAAATCATGATGCTTGATATATTCAATCGCAGTTGCCATATTTCTATGCAGGTGCGCATAAATTTCTATATTTTTTAAATGGTCGACAATCATGAGAGGATCCTCTTATGCGCGTGCTTTAGCAACAGCGCTGACAAAAGCTTTTGCAAGCTCGGTGACACCTTCATAGTCGCCTTTTTTAGCAGGTGAGGTGAGTTCTCCGCCGACACCGACTGCGACAACGCCGTTTTTAATCCATTCGGAAACGTTATCTAGGGATACTCCTCCTGTCGGCATGATATTCGCTTGGGGAAGCGGACCTTTCACTGCTTTGACATAACTTGGACCAAATGCGCTGCCTGGGAAAAGCTTGATGATATCTGAACCGGCTTCCATGGCTTTGATCATTTCAGTGATGGTTAAACAGCCGGGCATGTAAGGGATTTGATATCTGTTGCAGAGCTTCGCGGTTTCCAGATCAAAACCTGGACTCACGATGTATTGAGCGCCAGACAAAATTGCGATCCTTGCGGTCTCGCTATCTAAAACAGTACCTGCTCCAACAATTAATTCATCTTTAGTAAATGTCTTTGCTAAGGCTTCAATGACATAGGAAGCCCCAGGAACTGTAAAGGTGACTTCAATTGCGCTCACTCCGCCTTTGATGCAGGCTTTGGAAATTAAAACAGCAGATTCTGCTGATTCTGCGCGCACGACTGCGACGACTCCGACATCCATTATTCTCTTAAGAATTTCATGTTTCATCATATCAAAATACCATCCTTCTCATAAACATCGTTTACTATTTCAAGCTTGTGTCTATAGAATCATACAACTATATTATAGTATGACGTTTTAACCAAGTCAATTTTTTATGTTATTCTTCCTTAAATACGTTGACATTCTCTAAAACCAGCATATTTTCTTGTACTTTTTCGATGGATACGTTTTTTAAATGCACTTGATTGACATATCTGAACTGCAAACCTTGAGCTTTCATTGGATCTAGATAACTCATCATCGCAGGAATACCTTCTTGAGGGTTCTTTGCATATGTGAATTTGATGTTTTCTAGTTTGATCGATCTAATCGGTTGTTCAGGAAGTCCATAGAAAAAACCTGCGGCGACATGAACATTCTCACAAACCATGTTTTTGAATGTAAAATTCCCTAAGTAGGGCGTTCTTTGATCCACCGGAAGTTCCTTTTTGCTATAGACGTATTCAGTCTTCCCGTCGTCATCGCAGTAATAATACATATTCATCACGAGAGGTGTTAAAACATCCTTCATATAGATGTTTTCAAAGGTAATGCCATCGATGACAGCAGATTCTCCTCTACCTCTTCTTGTCTTGATACGGAGACCTCTGTCGGTTTCTTTAAAGTAACATTGCGTCACGGATAAATCCTTGATTCCGCCGCTCATCTCGCTGCCTAAGACAACACCGCCGTGGCCATACGCCATCATGCAGTTTCTCACAGTCATATCCGATGTCGGTTTCCTATATTTCATACCCATTTCATATTTACCGCTCTTGATGGCGATGCAATCATCGCCAACAGAAAAGTCAACTCCGATAACACGCACGTGATCGCATGATTCCGGGTCGCATCCATCGGTATTGGGTGAATCCTTGGGACTGATTAATTTCATATCGATAAAATCAATATAACTTGAAAAATACGGATGAAGATTCCATGATGGCGTATTGGTGACTGTCACACCTTGCATGCCGATATATTTAGAGTGGGATAAGAAGACGCCTTTTGGTCTCCAAGCTCCCCCTCGCTGGATCTTATGATCGATCCACCAATCGGAATTTTGTGCATTTTCATCAATGATACCCTCGCCGATAATCTTGACATTGGTAACCTCGATTCCAGTGATGATTGATGCGAAGGTTGGCGCTGCATTGCCTTCCCAGCTTGAAAGTTCAAGAACAGAACCATCTGATTTTGTCAAACGCGCGGGCAGTATCGGATATTCTTTTCGATCTCTGTGTCCTAAAAGGGTTGCCCCTTTGGAGAGTTCAATGGTTTGGTAGCTCTTTAAGAATAACGGACTCACATAATAGGTGCCTTCAGGAATGAAGACTCTGCCATCCTTCGGACATGCTAAAATAGCAGCTTGAATCGCTTTGGTGTCATCTTTGATACCGTCTCCTAACGCACCAAAGTCCTTGACGTCTACAACCGATGACTCCTCGTCCATATGGATTTCCAACTTATAACCATCAACATCAACTAAGTATTTTTGATCCGGATTCAGTCCGTATAATGAAAAAACGTTCGTTTTTACTTGCTTGAGCGCCAATTTTTGATCAACATAGACATCAAACGGGTGGCTTGCATAAAAGATTTCCTGATTTGATAGTTCTAAAGCAAGGCTTCTAGATGATTTAAAAATGACTTTGAACATGCTCTTCACTCCTTTGACTGATTTTTATTCTTAAAGATTACTTTATTTTTGACTGTCAAGTATATCCAGTCAACCACCCAGTAAAATAAACCGAAGGTGATTGGGTCGATTCCGACATAATCAAAACCGAACATCAGCATGCCGATGGATGGTATGCCCAAGCTCATGATTCCTTCAATCAGATAATAGGTTCCTAAAATCATGAAAAGTACATAACCCATGGTCGCAAACACGCTTTTGATGGATTTTCGATTGACATGATGCGGTAAATAGGATAATGTAGGAAACCTGTCATTATCCATCCAAACAATGACTTTGTTGATGATGTATTCAACTGCGAGCACCATCAAAAGATATAAAACAACCAGCAAATCGAGCGTATCAATCCTGAATGCGGTAAATGTTAAAAAAAATGCTGCTCCTGATACCCAAAACTTCAAAAACCCGATTTTCACTCCGGGTTTGATGTTGTTCAGCTTATCAATGCTGTAGGGATTGAACTCATTTGGCTTGTTTTCTTTATTATTCTTCAATTTTTACATACTTCCAATCCACGTAAAACCACGCAAATATGGTGGCTAAAACGTAAAATACTGCGCCAGTCATCATAACATTCATCGAAAATACTGCAAAATCAGGAATAACGAATCCATCAGTTCTTGTAGCAGCTTCAGTATAGAACACATTCACATATAAGTAAACCAGGAAAACCTGTAACATATTCAGAATGGTGAACAACATCAAGGATAGTGGCGATCTCTTCTTCGCATAGGCCATGCTATTCGCCAATTGAATCAGAGCAATCATATAAATACTGAATAGATAAAATCCAATAACCTTGTTCGTCAACACATTGATCGCTGAGATATGCGATTGAAAATCAATATCTCCAGTTCTGAAATCTAAGAATATTGTAAAAATCAATGTACCAATCACGGTGAAAATCACAGGAATGGAGAACTTATTATAATTATACCAGCGGATGTACCATTTTTCGCTATGGATATTGTCATTCATAAATACACAGCTCCGTTTCCTTATCAAAATAATACAAATGAGATACATCAAAGTTAAAGAGTGCATCCTCACCCGGATGTAATACTTCCCTTGCATTGATCTTGGAAATCACGCTCTTTTGTCCAATATTGAAATGAACTAGCGCTTCAGATCCTAAAAGTTCATAAAGTTCGATCTTTGTTTTATATCCTAAATCCGTTTCTTGATTGAACGGTCTTCTCAGGGTGATCGCTTCCGGTCTCACACCTAAAATGATATTCTTTCCAAAGTATCCTTTTTGATTCAGCCATTCATACTGGGGAGTATGCTTGATATCAACTTCAACATTTTCAATGACAACCTTGCCATCTGAAGTTATTCTAGCATCAAAGAAATTCATGGGTGGAGTACCGATGAAATTTGCTACATATAAATTCACAGGTCTTGCATATAAATCAACCGGTGACGCGATTTGAATGACATAACCATCCTTCATCACGACAATGCGGTCAGCAAGGGTCAGCGCTTCAATCTGATCATGTGTTACATAGATCATGGTAACACCTAAACGATTATGAAGCTCCTTTAATTCTTTACGCATCTGTCCTCTTAACTTAGCATCCAGGTTAGATAGCGGTTCATCCAGTAAAAAGACCTTGGGGTCGCGTACAATCGCGCGTCCCAATGCGACACGCTGGCGTTGACCGCCAGATAATTCTCTTGGCTTTCTATTTAAGTAGGGTTTAAGTCCAAGTATTTCAGCAGCCCACATGACACGTTCATGAATCTTATCGGATTCTTCTTTTCTGAGGGTTAAGGAAAACGCCATGTTGTGGTAAACAGTCATATGTGCATAAAGCGCATAGTTTTGAAACACCATCGCGATATCTCTATCCTTTGGAGCCATATCATTCACACGAACTTGATCAATTAATAAATCTCCGGATGTTATTTCTTCCAAGCCCGCAATCATGCGGAGCGTTGTCGACTTACCACAGCCTGATGGACCGACAAACACGATAAATTCACCATCTTTGATATCGATGCTGAAATCAAAAACAGCTTGGACGCCATTCATGTAAATCTTATTTAGGTTTTTAAGTGTCATTGTTGCCATCTTATTCACCAATCTCTTTCAAGTGTTTCGTTAAAACATGGTGACGTTGAATCGTTATAATCCCACCTAAAACAAGCAATCCTGCAGAAACAACCAAATAACCGACAATTAATGAAAATTGTCCAGCACTTAGCATATTTGCAATCAAAAGCTTTGTGGGAACATAAAAAATTCTAGCAATATGGATTCCTGCAATCACAAACAAGGCAATCGCCCAATTTAAACTGTAAATCTTACATTTTTCAGCAGCCAAAAAGGTTAATAACATCAACACGATGTTCACTAATATTTCAACTGCGATGCTGAAATCAGGAACTACAGTTGTAGGAATGATGATTGAAAAAAGTGCAACAATTGAAATCGCTAGCCCAAGTAAAACCAACGAATGCGCAAGCCGGTTTGTCTGATAGCGCATCTTATCCGCTTTAACGTTCATTTGCTTCCACCAGCCTTTCCAACAAGATTCCACGTTCTTTTTGTGCTCTTAATTTCTTGATTAAAAATATACCTAAAAATAGTGCTGTTACAATCATAAAGCCAGTGACATAATATCCAAGATCAAATACTTGATAACTCTTTTCACCCGCACCATGCGTAATGTATAAATATGCAGGAACTTCCGCTTCTGTGATTCTTTCATAAAGGATTCTTAAAACGCTATTATAATATAAAGTCAATGCTGCGTTGACAATCAGCATGATGATGGATAATATACTTAAAACAATATTACTCATATAGAATTTTTTACGGCTCATCGAACTGAACGCTAACGTTAAAAGTGTAATGATCAGTGAAATGAACCCCAATTGATTCATTAATCGGTTCGCTTGCTGCGAAGCACGGTAAAAATTCGTACCTCTAGTTTCACTGACAACCATCGCCCAATTTGAACTATAGCCCAATGTATACACAAAATAAATTGAGCTTGATAGAATCAATAACGCATAAACCAATACTTGCTGGTGCGTATGAATCCATTTAAAAATACTCAATATATACTGTATGGCCGCTTGTAGTATTCTTTTAAATATATTTTTTCCCATAGTGTAACATCCTTTGTCTCAAATCATCAAATGGAGGGTATCCGGGGGTGCATCCCCCGGATACCTGCAAATGATGTCATTCAATAAAATGAATTATTCTTGTACTCTTGCAATTGCGTCGTTTAGCGCTTTCTTATAAATTTCTTCATAAGTGTTCACACTAACTTCACCGATAACCTTAGTTACCATTGTTGTTAAATAAGTTTCTCTTGTTACGCTTCCGCCTGTACCTGTGAATCCATATTTGACGAGGATCGCAAGTTGAGCATCCGCCCAAATGTCATCAAATGTGAGGGTTGCGATATCAGCGCTTTCATCAGCAGTCAGTGCGAATAATGTTGGTACGAATTGATACCATGGATTTGTCAAGCTTTCTTCATAGACGCCAGCAAGTCTGAATGTACCCGCTTGAACAGCAGTATTGACTCTTTCGATACCTTCAATACCCTGTGCAGATAATGTTTGATATTCAAGACCTAAGCCTCTGATGTGACCAATTGGCATCGTTGCGCCAACATAACGTCTTAAGTAGTTAATCATGTTTCCTGAGGTGAGAGCAAGCATTTCTGTCTTAGCTGCTGCACTGATTGCAGGAATCATTTCACCGTTGTATTCGATTGCGCCATCAATATATCCTGTAGGACCATAGAGGTGGATGTTACCAATTGAATCATTAGAACTGTAATCATAAAGTTGATCGAATAGTGATAACACTCTTGCAAGCTTCACTGGATCTTCTTCAACGTGTGCTGGAATACCCCAAGCTTCAGCCTTAACTGCACGTGTACCTTCTGAGAAGTGGAAATATTCGCCATTTTGCATCCAGTCAACAACTGGAGGAAGAATTGCTTCAAACTTGAATGTTGGGTCTAATGCTGTAGCTGCTGTAACATATCCTTGTGGAGTTGATGACGCATTATAGTCATACGTCATGAATCCATAAGAACCTTGTAATAATACAGCTCTCCAGTCATAGTTTGAACCTTCATCAAAGTTTACAGGAAGTAATGAGTCACTATACATGCGTTGCAATTGATCAACTGCATCTAAGGTAACTGTTTGAACTCTAGCGTCTTCGACAACGCCATCTTCATTGAAATATGCCCATTGGTAACGTGAGAACGCACCGCGAACACCATACATTTCAAGACCTCTGAATAGGTTTCTGATTCTTGAAGTCTGGCTAGTTCTAGCAAAGTAAACTTCAACTGCAGTTTTAGGAACTGCTGTTGTGTTAGTTCCTGTACCGAATTCTCTAGTCAGGAATTGTGGATTCGCCTTGACAACATACATCAAAGCAATCAGTTCATCTGTATCATAAGCTGCATCTGTTCCAACAAAAACGTCAGAAAGATTTGTATAGCCTTGGCTGCCATAAGTCGCTTGAATATAATTTCTAAATGCAGTACCCATTGTAGCGCCTGTCTTCGTTGGAAGAGCTGCTAAAATGTCAAGAATGTTTTGGCTGTGATTCTTCACAACGTTTCTGACAGTACCGTCAGCGTTTGCAACTTGAACCGTAACGTTCATGACAGCTGGAGTAACCTTTTCAACAGTCATAGTTCCTGTGTAAGCAGTTGTATCAAAGGATGGGGATGCTAAATCAAGGATATCTTGAACCCAGTCGATACGTGCTAAGAACATTTGTTCGATTTCACCGAATCCATCAAAATAAGGAGTATAGTAGATCGAACCGTTTGCTGATGTCATAGAAGCTCTGACTGAAGGATTTTGAACTAAGAACTTAGTAAGATTTGGCATGTAATTCAAATACTTGGATAAATCAACAAAGTTGCCTTGTACGCCGTATTCTGATAATAATGTCGAGGTCGCGTTAATGACATCTGCACCAACGAAACCTGCAGTTGCATAAGCCTGGAACTGCGCATTTGTTGTTGAAGTCTGTTTGACGTCAACAAAGTTAATGTTCATTCTATCGCCGATTGCTTCCCAAACTGGCATAATCATACCAGCAGTATATGTAGTTCCGTTTAAGGAAACATATGGGTTAGCTTCTTGATAGGTAATACCTCTACCTTCATAGTTGATTGCTGTATTGACAGTAACATCTGCAGTGGATTCAACAAGTGCAGAGCTAACAACAACAACGAAAGACGTAAGGATACCATCATGGTTGATTGTGATTGTCTTGTTTCCTGGAATCACGGAAGCGAATCCTGAAACTGTAAATTCTGTATCATCAAGTGTTTCAGATGCGCCGCTGTCGAATAATGCGTCAACAACTAAACCATCAAGCAGCAATGCTCCGCCGATACCATATAATGTTTGATATGGCATGGATGCGATAGATAAAGCAACAACTTCTGCTGCTTCATTGACAACAACTGTAAATTGCGCAGTCTTTGTCATATAAGTCAGTGTAATCGTCTGTGAACCTGCAACGCTGCCATTAAATCCTGATGCGACTAAGGAAGCATTAGGAATGACTGCGGATGTGCCATCGCTGTATAAGCCGTTGACAACCAATCCTTCAAGTGATAATGATTCACCTAGATCATAAACGATTGCTGTTGGCAATGTTGCGATTTGTAATGCAAGCAATGTAACTTCAGCATCTGGATCGCTGACAACAACTGTAAACGTTGCTGTTTTAGTGCCTGAAGTCACGGTAATTGTTTGAGATCCAGCGACGTTCCCATTAAAACCTGTCACTGTATACTCGCTTGAAGCGATGACTGCGGATGTGCTATTGCTGTATAAACCTGTAACAACCAGGCCAGTCAAAACAAGTGATTCGCCAATTTCATAGATGACTTTGTTCGGCTGTGAAGTAATAGACAATCCGATGAGTGTGATAGCTGCACTGACAACAACATTGAATGTCGCAGTTTTGGTGCCTGCTGTCACAGTGACAGTTTGAACACCGGCAGTGTTCTGGTTAAATCCTGTTACTGTATACTCAGTACTTGTCAAAATTGCTGTTGAACCATCATCATAAATAGCTTCAACTTGTAAACCGGCAAGGTTTATTGCTGTACCAAGCTCATATGTTACCTGAGTTGGAGCTGATTTGACAGTGATTGCAACCAATTCTTTTTCAGTTGGTGTAGGTTCGCCTGTATCAATACAACCCACAAGAACAACTAGGGATAATAGTAAAACTATTAATCCAATGACTTTCTTCATTCTTTCTTTCCTCCGTTTTTTCTTTTTTTTATTCCTTAACCCCGCCAACGTTGACACCCTTTGCAAAATACCTCTGCAAATATGGATAAACAATCATTATGGGGATAATAGACATCACAATCATCGCATACATGTAGCTGTATGGACTGTAGGGAAGATCTGATATCGACGCATTTTCATCGGTTAGAAAGTCCGTCAAATATCTTCTTAAGTAAACCTGGAGCGGATGTTCGATGTTGTTGTTGACTAAGATTAAGTTCCAGAAATATCCATTCCATCTGGATAATGCATAAAACAGTGTTACGGTCGCTAACGCAGATTTAGACATCGGGAGATAAACATTTGTCAAAACCTGGAATTCATTGGCTCCATCGACGATGGCGGCTTCTTCTATCTCTTTGGACACCCCGCTGAAGTAATTCCTCAAGAGAATCACGTTAAACGCCTGTACCCCGAATCCATAAACGATACCCCACCTAAAGTCGACTCCGAACATCTTATAGTTCAAGAAGGATGGGATGAGCCCTGCAGAAAACCACATCGTAAAGACAATGATGAAATTGATCTGTCTCCTAAAGACGAGTCTGTCTTTGGATAAGGCATATGCTGCTGCGATGGATAGTCCCATGCTGAAGATGGTTCCAAAGAAGGTATAAAACAAGGTATTGGTATAAGCATTCCAGAATCCCTTATCGGAGATGACTGCGATCATGCCGTCCAGTTGAAAATCAACTGGAAATAAGACAACGTCACCGCGATCGAATGCAAGTCTGCCTGAAACAGCGGCTGAGATTGTATAAATGAACGGGTAGAGTGCAGCAAGTGCGAAGAGGGTAGCGACTGAATATGCGATAATCTTAAATATTAACTCTGAGCGATCTAATCTTTTCATGTGGCTTCTCCCCTAGAACAATGATGTGTCAGAGACACGCCTGCTGATGAAGTTAGCTCCAAGAACTAAGAACATGGCAATCACCGAGTTAAATAAGTCAGCTGAAGCAGCGACGTTTAGGATGCTTCCTGATGGATTCATGAGTCCGCCGACACGCGCTACGAATGTCGAGATGACATCCGCTGTAGAATAGGTATGCACATTATAAAGAAGAATGACTTTTTCATATCCGACCGATAGTATTTCACCGATTCTAAGAATCAGCATGATGGTTAACGTTGGAGCCATGCCAGGAAGTGTTACATAACGAATCTGAGAGAGTTTGGACGCCCCATCGATTCTGGCTGCTTCATAATTGGTCGGACTGATCGCCATGACAGCTGCAAAATAGACGATTGAACCATAGCCTGCACCTTCCCAGATGCCGGAAATGATATAAACAGATCTGAAATATTGTGGTTCAAGCATCATTCTGGTTCCTTCGGGAATGAGTCCGATGGTCATGAAGAGCTGAGCGAGAACGCCTGGAGCCTGATGGGGAGCATTTCCTCCATAAAGCATCAGCGTGATGATGGAAGTGATGACAACTGTAGAAATGAATTTAGGTAGGTAAGATAATATTTGGACGACACTACGATAAACCTCGCTCTTGATTTCAGAAAAGAATAAAGCGAGAATGATTGGAACAGGGAACCCGAAGATCAGACCATACATGCTGATGGCGAATGTATTTCTGAATGCCTGCCAGAAATCAGGGGCATAATCGCCAGTCATTAAGGATCTGAATGCATAGAACCCGGAATATGGGCTTTGACCGATGCTGACTGTCAAGACTCTCTGATCTTTAAAAGCGGAAAGAATGCCGTAAATCGGCATGTATCTGAAGATGAAGAAATAGATCAATACAGGAACAAGCATCGCGTAGAGCGGCCAATCCTTCTTCATCGTTTGGATGTAGCGGTGCCATTTGCTCTTTTCGATGTTTTCAAGGAATTGTTCGTGTTTGATTTCTTCAATTGTCATTGTTTCTAAGTCGCGATTGAATTTGTTATCCATCTTCTAAAATCCCTCTTTTTTTCTTTCCTCAATTTGCTTGAGCAGATAACCGTGCATGTCCACCATGAAATCCTGTTGTCTGGATGCGATGAACATGATGATCCATCCTAAAATGAAATTGACGCTGTGTCTGGCAATCAAGGTAATCCATTGTATCTCATTTGACATTAAATACTGTGTGAACGCTTGAATCATAAATAGCATGACATAACCGGATACAAAATATAATGTCAGTGTTAAAATTTCGTTTTTAATCTGATTCCTTGGAATCACTTTGAACCATAACATCACCAAACCGATTGACATGACAGATAATGCGTATCCAATCATCGGAATCAGTTCAAAATTCTTATAAAGGATGGTATAAAGGATGATTGATACGATATTGATGATCAGTCCCCTGTAATTCCATCTGATATAAGCAATCATCATGATGGGTGTGCTTAATGCGACATAGAGGAATATAAGTGCGGACTGGCTGGCGAAATACCCGACGACATCCACGATGACGGCAATCGTTGAAAGGACGATCAAATCGATAGTTCTAAATTTTTGGATTGTCAAACTGTCAACTCCTCTATATAATATACTTGAGCCTTGAAAGGAGCATATTATGATTTTGCTACATTTAAAACCAACAGACAACATCCAAGAGATCTTGAATGGTTATCCTTTAACAGAAGCTTTGGAGGTTCATCTTGAACCTGGCAGGTATGTTCAAAAACTTCGGATAAAGCATAGTCATTTCAAGCTTTTTGGATCCAAATCAAGTCCTTCTATCATCAGTTATGGAGATTACAGCTACAAGATGCATGAAGATGGACTTTTATACAATACATTCAGAACAGAAACCATGATGATCTTAGGTGACCATATAGAACTTCATGATCTTGTGATTGAAAATATGGCTGGGTCGAGTTTCACAATCGGTCAAGCGGTCGCTTTAACGCTTTATGGAGACGATATCAAGCTTTATAGCTGCAAGCTCTTAGGACATCAGGATACCTTGTTTTTAGGACCGTTGCCTGTTGATTTAACTAAAAGGTATGATCATTTTCTGCCTATTGAGGAAAGGCATACCAAGCATGTTCATCACTTCTTTAAAGATTGTTATATCGAAGGAGATGTAGACTTTATCTTTGGAAGTTCAACTGCGCTATTTGATCACTGTGAGATTGTCGCTTTAAATAAAGGATATATTACAGCACCTTCAACTTTTGAAAAATTTGAATATGGCATGATCTTCAATCGCTGCTTAATTATTTCAAAGTCTGGTCAGGAAGATGTTTTACTGGGAAGACCTTGGAGAGAACACGGATCATCGGTGTTCTATCAATGCACGTTTCAAGGATTATTCGATATCAAGCGTTTTCATGACTGGGATAAAAAAAATTATAGGTTCTCTGAGTTTCCATACCATGATTCACCATTCTCTAAGACCATTGTTGAGGAGGAGATGGAGCAATTAAAGATTTATGTCGAAAAGCACTTCAATTGCTCCATCAAATGATTAAAAGTTGAAATAGTTTTTCGCATTTCCATATGAAATGTCTTGAACCATTTTTCCTAAAATTTCATAATCTTCTGGATAATATCCCTTTTCTACTTCTTCTCCGATGATATTGCATAAAAGTCTTCTGAAGTATTCATGTCTGGGATAGGATAAAAAGCTTCTTGAATCTGTTAGCATACCGACAAAGCGTGAGAGTAACCCATTGTTACCAAGCGCTTTGATTTGTTTTGTCATGCCGTCGATCGTATCTAGGAACCACCAAGCGGAACCGAATTGAATCTTTCCAGCGATTCCTCCGCCTTGAAATGCCTGCATCATGGTGATTGCAACTTCAAAATCTCTTGGGTTTAACGTATAAATGATTGTTTTTGGAAGTTCGCCTGTTGAATCAAGCGCATCAAGTAGATGACTGAGAGGTCTAGCGATCAATCCATCGTTAATGGCATCAAATCCGGTATCAGGACCAATTTCCTTTAACATCCGTTCGGATAGATTTCTGAGTGCTCCGATATGATACTGTTGAACCCAACCACGTTTGTTATACTCTTTGCCCAAGAATACAAGGAGATGTCCTTTATATTTTCTGATATCATCTTTGGATAATTGTTGACTCTTTAATGCTTTTTCATAGATATGGGCAACTTCTTCCGTTGTTCCATGCTCATACATCACAACATCAAGCGCATGATCAGATAATCTTGAACCATGATCGTGAAAATACTCAATCCGTTCGCTTAATGCTTTTTCTAAACATTCGAGCGTGTTCAATTCATAGCCGACAACTGAAGAAAGCTTTTCAATCCAACCTTTGAACCATGAAAGTTCTATATTGACTGCCTTATCGGGTCTGAATGCTGGTAAGACTCTTGTCGAAAATGTTTTATCCTTCGCTAGTTTTTCATGCCATTCCAAATTATCTGTTGGATCATCTGTTGTGCAGATGGTTTCAACATTGCTCATTTGAATCAATCGACGTGCAGATAAAGTCTCTAGTTTTTGATTGACTTCATGGTAAATGTCAGGAGCTGATTTTGGACTGAGGAGCGTATCGACGTTGAAATATCTTTTCAATTCAAAATGTGTCCAATGATATAAAGGATTACCGACAAGATGGGGTAGAACCTCCGCCCATTTCGTAAACTTATCATAGTCACTTTGTTTTCCGGTGATAAAATCTTCTGTCGTACCGTTCGCACGCATCAAGCGCCATTTGTAGTGATCACCTGAAAGCCATGCTTCATATAGATTTCTAAACTTCTTATCCTGGTATATTTCTTTAGGATCCAAATGGCAATGATAATCAATAATTGGCATCTGTGCTGCGTATTCGTGATATAGTTTTTTTGCAACATCATTTTGAAGAAGAAAATCATCATGTATGAAAGGTTTCATATGGATCTCCGTGTGTATTCTGATCAAAGGATCGTCTAATCTTTTAAAAATTGACATAGTACTTTTCTTTTGTAGGATTTTAAATGATTCAAATTGTTTTTTGTCTTGTTCTAGACGTACTTAAGAGTGTTGTTCATGAGTATTCGGTAATGATGGTATAAGCGAATTGGTTATAATTATTGTTTGATTATTCATGGATGAAGCAATCTTATGAGTTGGTCGTACGTATATACGGACACCGTTTATTAACATCATTATTTTACCACGATATGAAATCGTTGTCAATACTTTTTTGACAAACGCTTACATAAGAATAGTTTGCATGATAATGAATATATTTCATAGTACTGCACTGAGATTGCTCTTAATGTTCGAATTGTAGGTCCATATAGCCAAAATTCCGGATTTTTTGGTAGAAAAACGCAAGAATGATGAAGCCAATGACCATGGTTGCGAAATTCGAGATAAACATGACATAACCAAGCGCTTCATATCCAAAATTATAGTACTGCATGATCCAAAGAACCGGTAGTCTAAACACAAACAATCTCACGACGTTTAAGACAAATGCTATTTTTGTTAACTTAAAACCGATGAACAATCCGGTAATGACTGCGATTGAGGCTGAAGTGAGAACACTAAACTTCTCCCAGAAGTAAATGTCTAGTATCATTTTTTGAAATGCGGGATCTGTATTTGTAGTGAAGATTGGAACGAGTGAATCAATAAAACTACTCACTAAAATCAACCCCAGTCCTCCTACTAATAACGCGTACACATGTGAGATCACATAGGTTTTCATCGCTCTGTTTAATTTTTTATTTCCGATGTTTTGACTGACAATGCTTGTTTCAGATTCTTCAAAGATCACAGAAATTGATCCTGGACCTCCTCCAAGTTTCATTGCGATACCAAATGCAGCAACTGCAAGAGGACCATAAACAGCTGCCATGCTATTCACGAGAACCTTCCCGAGACTGAAAAGAAACTTTCCTGTAAACACAGGTATTGATAAAGATAAGATGGGTAGAATATATAGTTTTCTCAAACTGAGTTCTTTTAACTTGATTTGAAATGAATTATTGGGATCAAACATAATGATGAGTGCAACAACCATGAGCAATCCTTGCGCAATCAAGGTCGATAATGCAACATATTCAGCACCTTTGCCCAAAGCGAAAACAAACATCGCGGATAATGCAAGTTTAATTAACATCGCAATGATGTTTAAAACCAAAATACGTGATGTATTTCCTTTCGCTTTCTCAAGACCGATGAAAACACTGTTCACAGCAATCAACGCTGTTGAGATCATTTGAATGTTGAAATATCCAAGTCCAGCTTGAATGATTTCTTCAGGTGCATTTAAAAGTCTTAAAAGTTGTCTGCTAAATAGCAACGTCATGATAACAACCAAAGAACTGACTAACAAGGCTAAGCTGAAGGATGAACCCGCATTTCTTCTCGCTTCATCGATGTTTCCTGCGCCGTAGTGTCTTGCGACAATAAC
>DOYO01000027.1 GCA_003518475.1 Acholeplasmataceae bacterium | reverse complement strand
TCTTGATACTTAAATAAGACGACATCAAGTCTTTGATAGGGGTCACCCTTCTTGATCAGATGGATTGTTGTTGATTGGTGCTTAAAAAACGGCAACATGCTGGTACCGGAGACTTTGAAGCTGATGGACTTGTTATGATTGAGCGCTTCAATCATGAGCGGAACAAGCTCAACACTCAGCATGGAGACCTGTTTCATTCGATGATTTGCTTATCTTTTAACTTTTTAACAAAGGACTCAACGTCAAGCTCTGCTGTGCGTTGATCGATTTCGTATTTTTCCATGACCAGCTCTGTGAGTGATTCAATGGTTGATTCTTGTTGAAGAGCTTCAAATAAAAGCTTACCGCTTTTATTTAATGTCATCAATCCATTGAAGTTGACTGCTTCTTCACCGACAGGAACGACGATAAATTTATCAGATACGCTTTTTAGGATAAAGCCTTTTTTTATTTTCATTTTTGTTCTTCTCCTTCAAATAGTGCTTGATGAACTGCGTGCACCGCATGTTCGCTCTTCGTGGCATCTATAGAATATAGGGGTATGTTGACTAATATATATTCAAGCTGTGGAAGAATCTTGTTCCAGTTATCTTCCTCAGTGGGTCTTAATATATTTTTCATCAGCAATTTCAATGCTTCATCTGTTGATAGTCTCTTGACTTTGTCTGAAAGTCCTTGTGAAATAAAGATAATGCTTTTCAATGGAACACATTGATTTGTATTGACGGCTTTTTGACCTGCAATCGGTGATCCGAAGACCATCATCTTTCCATCAACGAGCTTAAGAAGGGGTTTATCATCATTGATATAGTCTATTTCGGGATAAATTCTCTTCCATAGATTCGCGTGTGTGGACTTTCCTGTTTTAGAAGGGGCTGAAAACAAGATGGCTTGTTCCTTATACCGGATTGCTGAAGCATGAATGGGAAGGAATCCTTCCTTCATCGCAATCTCCATGAACATGACGCCCAATAAGACGTATTCGGTTTCTGCAGGATTTTTGGATAATGTCGTGTCAATCAACACTTTGACATGTTTCATCTCTTCATCGTGAATAATCATTGATTTGACACGATCATTCAAATCGGTTGCGTAAATCATTTTTAAACCGTTTTGAATGATAATCTTAGGGTTTCTATTGCTTGTCATATGATTTTTAGGGATATCGATGTGATCGCATAAAATAGACTCGAGCTTATAATCGAAAGATTTGGCGTCGTCGATTCGATAAGCCTCGATATTATTCTTAAAATAATGATCGAATTGGAAGCCTATTTTAATTTTGATCCCTGCAATTAAATAGTTTTGCATAATAACCTCATCTGTATTCCGCAATTACACATATTATATCATATCAACAGGTGTGAAACTGTAAAATATTCGATAGCGATATATTCTTGGTTCGTGCTAAAATATAGACATGCGAGGGGAATCCATATGAAGAAAAATAAACAAATACACTGGTTGNNATTCAAAGCGCAATCATCATCTCTTCTATTTTATTACTGCAATTGATTGCATCCGCATTGAATCAATATGCGAGAGTTTACTATTTGGGATATACCAATAAAAAACTTAAAAATAAGATATTCACCAATCTCTTGAAAGCGAAATATAAGGATACATCTGCTCTCCACTCAGGAGAGATGATGAACTTAATCAATAGTGATGTAGAAACCGTAAGTGATGGTTTGGTTGATGTTGTTCCCAAGATGGTATTTTATATAGTAAGATTTTTAGGTGCGTTCATATTATTGTTCTTGTTGGATCAATTGTTCGCCCTTCTCTTTGTCGGATTTGGTATTCTTCTATTTATAGGCAGCAGGCTCATCAGCCATGAGATGAAAAAAAGACATCACCTGCTTCAAAATGCTGAATCGAAGGTTAGATCGATGATGCAGGAAAGCTTAGAAAACATCAGTGTCATTAAGAGCTTTGAAGCTGAAAATCAAATATCAAGTCAACTGGATGCGCTTCAAACTAAACACTTCAAAGCGATGAGATATAAAAATGTTTTAAGTATTATGACTTCTAGCGGCATGAGCATCTTCTTTGCTTTCGGATATGCATTCGCAATCATCTTTGGTGCGTTCCGCTTAATGGAAGGTATGATTTCATTTGGAAGCTTGACTGCGATGATTCAACTGGTTGGTCACATCCAATCTCCATTCTCCGGGTTATCCTTCATCGTGCCTAAGTATTACGCGATGATGGCTTCAACAGAACGTTTAATGGCAGTTGATCATTTCAATAGCGACCCCGTTTATGAACAAGTTTCTATTCCATCATTTAATGATTTGGTCTTTGATCATGTCAGTTTCGGTTATGGAGATAAGATTGTTATCAACAACATTTCATTCACTGTCAAAAAGGGTGAATTCATAAAAATAGAGGGTGAGAGCGGAAAGGGCAAGACAACGCTTTTCAAGCTTCTGTTGGGACTGGCTGATCCAGATGATGGACGCATATCCATAGAAGCAGATGAAACAAGAATTCAGGTCGGCGCATCCACAAGATCCTTCTTCAGTTATGTTCCCCAGGGCAACCTCATGTTATCTGGAACCATTCGTGAAAACTTGAATCTTTATCAAACCTCTTCTGAAGATGAGATGATCAAAGCTTGCGAGATTGCTTGCATCTATGATGAAATCAAGATGCTTCCTCAAGGGTTGGATACACCGCTTGGAGAAAAAGGGTTCGGATTATCTGAAGGCCAGATTCAGCGCTTGGCGATCGCACGCGCTCTACTCAAACATGCCCCCATCCTGTTGCTTGACGAAATATCTTCTGCACTGGATGCGGAAATCGAAAAACGTGTGTTTATGTCCATCAAATCCATGACAGATAAAACTTGCTTGATTATTTCACATCGAACGCTTCCAAATGGTATTATCGATTTGAACATCGTTTTATAATATGCTATAATAATGTCAATGTAAGAACAAAAATGGAGGGATTTTCTCATGTCAAGTCATGAATTTAGAGC
>DOYO01000106.1:594-3018 GCA_003518475.1 Acholeplasmataceae bacterium | reverse complement strand
TTGTAAACCAAGTAACGTGAAGTTCCGAATGTTTGAACGCGTGAAGAATATGACTTGCCTTCTGTAACATCATCTGGGTCAGTCATGGTTGCTTCTGCAGTCAATGTGGTATAAATATGACTTCTCAAGCTTGTGTTGATATCTGTTAAGTCTTCATAAGTGAGTGTAGTAGAATATTCTACCAAACCAACACCCACGATAGAACCGTCAACTGCAACTTCAATTTGGGAAGCAGGATTCAAGATGTTATAAATATTGACGAATTCTTGTTTAACTTGTGCTGAAGTTAAAGCTTCGTCTCTTAAACCGTTGTCTCTGCTGGTGCTGATGACGTATTTCTTATAATAGTTTTCGTAATCTGCAATGCTGAGCTGGTCTCTATCTTCATAATCAACGCCTAATTTTCCAAGTAAGCCTAAATCAGAAAGAATTGTTTTAACATGACCGTATCCGCTTGGAGTCAAGTCATTTAAATCAACATAGCCTTCTTCACCTGAAAGAATGCGGATGTCTGGAATCTTATACCATAAACCTTTGGAGTCAGCTTTGATGCTTGCTAAATAAAGAGCAGCATTTGCTTCATTCAAATTAATAAAACGTACAACAAGAGCGTCAACATCGTATTGACCTTCTTTGTTAGCTTTATAGTAGGTAACAACATTTGCTTCGGAAATATAAGAAGCATCTTCTTCATCAGTCACTTCAACAGCAAGTTCTGTTTCTGCGAAGTTTCTTTGAGCGACTCTTAAGCCATAACGTTCAACAAGTAGAGGAAGTGCTGAATAACCCTTGCCTGGAGTAGCCATGCCTTCTAGGCTTGCAATGACAGCAAGTCTATCGATGGTATTATCGAGTAAATAGAGTGAGTCTGCAAATTGTTGAATATTTCTTGACCAACGATCATTATAATCAGTAAATATTTCATCAAGTTGCTCTTCGACTGCAGTACCATGAACTGCTGTGTTAATGGTTTCATCGAGATACTCATTTGCATCTACGTCTCCGCTAGCCAGTAGCAAAACAGCTGCTGCCAATTCATCTGCGAAGATTTCTTCATCAACCATGGTTGCTAATACTGAAGCACCTTGCAAACGTAATTGATTGTATAATTCTTTTTCTGTTACAGTAACATCACCTAAGGTCATATAGTTATCATCAGTGATGCTTCCATAAGGTATTTTCTCGCTAGTGTCACAGGCAGCTAACGTCAGAAGACCGGCTAATATCAGCACGAATATAGCTAATTTTCTGAATGTTTTGATTTGATTCATGTTGTTCACTCCTTCAATGTATTTCATACAAGCAAATATAATATAGCATTTTTTCCAGGACTATGCAACCACTTTCATTTTATTTGTTAATCTCACATATTTTTATGTTATGATGAAAGAAGGTGATACTGTGGAAGTTTATGTTTTAGCAAGTGGCTCTAAAGGGAATATGACCTACTTAAAAGTAGGTAATATCAAACTCTTTATAGACGCTGGAATCAGCTACTTAAAAGTGAAGAATAAAATGAGTGAATATCAGGAAAATCTATACGACGTTAAGTCGATTTTGATTACCCATGAACACCATGATCATATCGTTGGATTGAAGATGCTATTGAAACAAGCTGCGATTGAAGATGTTTATATCACAAAAGGAACTTATAACGCACTCCCTGTAGATGTCGTTTCTTTATTTTTAAACACACATTTTATTTGTGCGGATGAAGAATTTTCAATCGGTGAAGCGAAGATCATGCCATTCATGTTATCGCATGATGCTGCTGAACCCGTTGGGTTTGTGATTCAAAATCACGTAAAAAAAATGGTTTTATTAACAGATACCGGTTATGTGGATCAGAGTTATATCGAACTCTTAAGTCAGGCTGATTTATATATATTGGAAGCGAACCATGATCCATTCACATTGTTTCAATCNNAGCAAGTGGGTTGTCGCGCATATTTCTGAGGATTGCAATTCGGTTGATTTCATCGAAAAAGCGATTGTGAAGGAGTTTGATGATCCGACATTGATCGAAGTCTATTATGCGGATCAAGAGGGGTTGCCGGTGATTGAATTATGATTAAAATCATTGTTGTCGGTAAACTCAATCAGAAATACCTGGAGACAGGGATTTCTTATTATGTAAAGCAGATTCCAACAAAAGTTGAATTTATAGAAGTGAGCGATGAAGCAAGTATTCAAGGGATGGAAATTGAGGGTGAGCGAATCCTAGGAAAGATCAAGGATTCAGATGTTGTTTTAGCGCTTTCGATTGATGGAAAGATGTATGACAGTGTTGAATTTTCTAAAGAGATTGATCATTTAACAACCTATAATCCAGGAGATTTGACATTCATCATCGGTGGATCTTTCGGGTTGAGTGATTCGGTGATGAAAAGAGCGAATCATAAGATATCATTTTCAAAGATGACA
>DOYO01000106.1:0-579 GCA_003518475.1 Acholeplasmataceae bacterium | reverse complement strand
ATTGAAGAAGAAAGACCGGCAGTTACATTTGAAGAGTATTTGATGATTTTCACGTTTCCGGTAGAGGCTTATTATGCAAAGGTCTACGATCTGAATAAAACGAGTTTTACCGTTTTAGCGCATCGTTTCATCGAACGCTATCAACCGAGGAGTCTTTCATTAAAGCTCCATGATCACGTCACCGACGTGATCAAGCACTTTGAAAAAGAAGGATTTGTCAATGTTTTACTTTCAGCATCTGAAGAAAAGAACCTGAAGGAGCAGCTGAAACATTATCATATCGAACATCTATTTCCTTATGTTCTAGGAACGAAAAATATCTACGCCAAAAGCAAGGTCTCGGTCGCCAAGTCGTTCATAGAAGAGATGAACATCAATCCTAAAGATATCACCATGATTGGTGACACTTTGCATGATGCAGAGGTCGCTAAAGAACTGGGTTGCGATATCATCATCTATACAAAAGGGCACCAACATCAGTCTAGATTACAAAATTACAGAAATATAGACAATTTTACCCATTTAATTGGTAAAATATAAAGTAAACAGTATTTTTATATTTAAAATATAAGGAGAATA
>DOYO01000148.1 GCA_003518475.1 Acholeplasmataceae bacterium | reverse complement strand
ATTGGGTAAAAAGACTTTATATAGAAAAATGATAGCTCATTCTAATAGTCGCTTGGAAAAATGAGATTCATCAACTTCGACTAAATATAGAAGTGTCAAAAAATCATCATCTCTAAAAACACAGGTTTACCAAATAATAACTTTGGTGAATTTTTTTATTTACAGAAGATGAGTTGAAATGGAGAGAGTTAGTTATTCATATAATGAGTTCAATTCAAGCACAGCGCGTTTTGAGCGATTGAGATTTTTTTAAGTATAGGATTGGTCATTTCAATTTGCGACACATCTATGCATGAGAAGAAGAAGAATTAGAGGTTAAAATCGTAGAAAACACGAAACCTGCAAAAAAGCTCTAAAACGTAATATAAGCCTTCGAAAGCCGAAAACCTACATTTATACGTCTAAGAAGAGTTCACACGCTTAAATCGCACTCTCGACTTTAATTATCATAGTCATTTACATATTGTGACTGTATTTAGCAACGGTAGAAGCATATTAATCTGTATATAAACATCTCATTCACAGAAACATAACAATCTTTAAATCAACAAACGCAGACATTTATATTTTGCATTTGTTCTTATAATATATATTATGTTAACCTTTACTCTAAACCTTTACTGTGCGGTTAATAGATTTTGTGTGGATATGTTGGTCTTGTGATTAACCCAAAACTTCGGCTTCTTATGCATAGGGGTCGTGTGAACCATCGAAAATCGACTAATACTAAACTTACATTTTCCAATTCTCAAAAAATAGTAAATATGATACAATAATCTTGGTGATCATATGAGAAAAAAACAAGTTTTAATCATCTTTACTGGCGGTACCATTTCCATGGAAAAAAACAGCCAAACCAGTAAGGCAACTATTAAAGACAATCGCAGTGAACTGATGGATAACATATCATCTGAATTGAAAAATATTACCCTTATTTCTAATCAGTTTTCCCTTAAACCGTCCCCCTCAATTACCCCTGAGGATATGTTTAACCTGGCTAAACTTACACAAGAAAGTTTGGATAATCCAGAGATTGATGGCGTAGTTATCACGCATGGAACAGATACTCTTGAGGAATCAGCTTACTTCTTGGATCTATTTCTTAACACAAAAAAACCAGTAGTTTTTACTGGTTCAATGAGGAATTTTTCTGAACTTGGATTTGATGGACTTAGCAATCTAGTATCCTCAATCTTGGTTGCTGCAGCTGATGCTTCGATTGGTATGGGTGTCCTTATTGTGATGAACGATGAAATCAACTCTGCTGTTGAAGTAACAAAATCACATACGCTTGCACTGGACACTTTCAAGTCTCTAGAGTTCGGCCCTATTGGAATTGTTGAACAAGAAAACGTTTTGTATTATAGAGAAACACATTATAGACGTCTTAACATGCAACCAATAAATATCCAATCTGCAGTTGAAATTGTTAAAGCGTATTCCGGAGCGAGTTCACTTATACTAAACTTACTAATTGACAATGGTGTAAAGGGAATTGTCCTTGAAGCTCTTGGTCGTGGTAATGTCCCACCGATGATGATTCAAGGAATCACAAGAGCAATCCAAAAAAACATTCCAGTTATCTTGACTTCACGTTGTCCTAAAGGTCGTGTACTTGACAGTTATGGTTATGAGGGTGGGGGAAATCATTTGAGACAAATCGGTGTAATTTTCACAGACAACCTCAATAGTCAAAAAGCTAGAATTAGATTAATGCTTGCTTTAGGCATCAGTGATGATCTGACTTCTGTAAAAAGCTTTTTCTAAATATATTTAAATATGAGGAGTGAGCACATGCTCAAAATTGTGCAACATTTGAGAGATTCAAAGCACCTATCCACTATATATACATTTCTCGTTTTATCATGCAGTGTCTGGGGTATAGTTCTACTCATACTCAGAATTCTTAATTCTACCCTTATTTTCAATGCTTTTGTATCTACTTTGGTGTTTTTTACCACTCAAAGTAACATTTTAGTGTTTATTATTACTCTATTATTTTTCCTGAATTTTAGTGGAAAAAAATGGTTCAAATACCTTTCTTTTATTGGTTTGGTTAATATTTTCATTACAGGACTGATATTTAACACGATGCTAGGTCCTTTCATGGAACACCTTGATTTGATACAATATGTCCTTCATACCATCAATCCAATATTATATATTATTCTCTATTACATATTTATGCCCTCTAAAATCAATTTCAAATATTTCTATATTGGCACCATATATCCACTCATTTATATCGTCTCTGTATATACTTGGATTGAACCGTTTTTTGGAAATTACATGGTTCATGCATTCAATGACTTCGACGGTTCAAGATACGTTTATCCATTTCTAGATCCTGGATCTTATACATCCTATCCAAAAGGAACGATGGCAATCACTTTTGTTGTTCTTGGAATTTCTGCATTGTTTGTGACATTCCTTCTCAATTTTTTTAAACACAAGATAGAAGAAGCAAACATAAAAAATATAGGACCTTACTCATCTGAGTAGGTCCTATTTCTTCTTATTCTTGTTTTTCTTCTTTTGTTTCTTCTACTTTTTCTTCTACTTTTTTACGTTTTTTAGGTGCTTGTTTAATGACTGTTTGTACTTCAGAATTTTCAACATCAGCTTTAACTTCCGTTGGTTTTCCTACTTTTTCATTTTTTACTTCTGCTGAGTCTTCCTCAAATTCCACCTTGCTATTTTGAAGTTCTAGTTCGATTCTTTTACGTTCTTCTTCATTCTTTTTGATTTCAGTAGCAACCCGTTTAAATTCTTCGCGACGCTTTGCAACAGCTAATTTAGCTTGAGCAACAGCTTCCTTTTCTTGCTCAAGAATCTTCTTTTCAGTTTCTAATTTTTGATTTTCTCGACGTGCTTCATCGAACATATCTTGCATTTCCTGCTTGTGTTTTTTCTCAATATTTAGAATTTCAATATTGACTTCCCGGTTGCGCAATTTACGATTTAAATTGTTTTTCATGGTTCTAGCAAGCTTAGTAAACGGACTGAAAATGACTTCAAAAACCAGGCCAGTTCGTTCGAAAAATCTATAATTTCCAGTAGCAAATCTTTGCTTCTTTTGATCGATTCTCAAAGCTTTTCTATCATTCTTCAGCACTTTTTTAAGCACTCTTACGCTGTTTTTTGCTCTCTTTTTAATGCGTCTCCCAAGAGCATCTTCTACATAAACATACAGTCTCTTCATCCTTAACTTGCTACCAATCACATACGCACGAAGCGCATCAAGAGGTATAGATATTTTATGAGAATCTCTAGCAAGAATCATGACACTTTCTTCTTTAAGCGGCAACAAAGTTCTCTTGTAAATCAGACCAGCAGCAACCACTTCGACATTGACATAACTCGTATTTGCAATCACGATATCAACGATTTCGACACCATCACGTTTCATCAAATCTTCTCTTAAATCAAGTGCACGCTTGCCGATAAGATCTAAAGTGCGTTGTGCCTTTGCGATGCTGATGAGTGATAAAAATGCTACAAAGACTACCCCGAAAATGAGAATCAAAAATTCGGGTTCTAGATTTTTAATCCATTCTAACATACTTATTTCCCCCCTATATGTTTAAGAAATGATGATCCGTGTTTAGGTTTTTCTGTTCCAAAATTATCATTAATTGTATATCCGATATCAGCAAATGTCCTTAGGACTGGCATCTTCTTACCTGATAAAAACCGTTTGGAATAGACCAATAATGGTACATATTCCCTCGTATGATCAGTACCGTGATGAATTGGATCATTACCGTGATCTGCAGTCAAGATCAACAAATCATCTTCACTTAATTCTTTGATTAACAAGGGAAGTTGACGATCGAATTGTTCAATCGCTTTTCCATAGCCAATCGGATCTCTTCTATGACCATATAATGCATCAAAATCAACAAGATTTAAAAAACACAATCCGGTGAAGTTTTCCTTCGCT
>DOYO01000020.1 GCA_003518475.1 Acholeplasmataceae bacterium | reverse complement strand
ATGATGATGCCTGGACCTGCTTGTTTATAAAGCTGGGTTTCCCTATCCTTTACCTGATACAATTGATAAGCCATATTTCTGATGGCTTCATCACCAGCATCTTTACCATATTTTTTGTTGATATCATTCAGTTGATCCAGTTGAACCAAAATCATACCTCTTAATTGAGGTTTTTCTTGCTTTATAGATAAATCTTGCGCAAGAATCTCTCTCAATACAGATTCAATGAACAATTTGGTAATCGGACATCTTAAAATTTGGTCTTTTGTTTTTTCAACCTGGTTCTTCAACTGCTCCAAATGAATTTCAAGCTCAGATTTTGCTTTGCCTAAATTTTGAACTTGCATCGCCATGGTTGTAAATAAAGATCTGTAGACTGTAGGTTTTTCTATTTCATAATCGGTGTAATACTTATTCACCGTCGGTTCTAAAATGGATAGCCACATGATTCCTTTTTTTACATAAATATGATCGAAGAATGCATTCCAAAGCTTATACCCTTCAAGAACAGATCGTTTCAATACCAAGGTATCATTGGATAAACTTAATTTGGTGCCAACAAATGTATTGAGGATTTCAATGTTTGAGAAGTGTTTTTGTAAAATAACAATCATATGATTGATGATTTCGATGTAATTGGTTTCCTTCTTTGCCTCATAACCGTATTTGAAAACCTGGGCATTGTTATAAAAATCCAGGGAGGATTCAAACTCGATGATATCAGCAATCTTGTCAGGTTGAATCAGGTACCCAGCTGCCGGAAATATCTGCTTGATCATTAGACTGTTTACCCGGGATAAAACTGGCTTGATATAGTCACTTGATGGCATCATCAAGCGGTGGTATTGAAATAGTGATTTCTTGATTTCATCAATGGATGCATCCGCTTTGGAGTAAAAACTGCTAAATAATGTTGAGGATAATAGCGTTTGAACCGTCGGAAGATAGGTCATGAACATTTGTGGAATGGGTAAAAACATCATCGGAATGAATCCCATGAACATGGTTTTACCGATATTCATTCTATACTGAGCATCTTCTATACAAATGATTTCAATTGGGATATTTAAATTTCTGATTTGTCGAGCCAAATATTGATTGGTAAGGATTTTTCCTTTAAATCCTTCATCAATCAATTCAATGATCACATTTGCTGAAGATATATGTGTTTGTTGGATAATCATGTGCGTCAATTCGTTGATCTCAATAAATTTATTCAAAGAGATTTTGAGCAAATCAAAAACTTGAATCGGAGGAACATCAACTAAAATATCAGCATCATCAGATAAAATGAGATAGCTGTTGTGCGCATGCGTTTGATCCACGACAAACGGACCTAGATGCTGAACTTTAATGGGTTTTTCTGCAATTTGTTCTTGCTTGATCATAATTTACCTCGCCAGGAAAAGATATATCTTTACTCAAATTTTACCACATTATAAAGCGATTTGTANNAGTTTTTGTGCTGTTTTGTAAATGATTTTTACTGCTGTATCCAGCTGCTCATGCGTATGAAGGGCTGATACCATGCATCTGATTCTGCCTTTTCCAAGCGGAACTGTTGGAAATACGATACCTGAAACATAAACTCCGCTTGTGAGTAATTCTTTGGAAAACTCAATTGTCTTCGCTTCATCGCCAATCATGATCGGCGTAATGGGTGTTTCGCTGTGTCCGATATCAAATCCATATGCCTTCAACTTTTTCTTGAAATACCTTGCATTATCCCAAAGTCTGTCGGTATATTCTGTTGATTCTTCTAGCATGTGGAACGCTTCAATGATTGCTCCTGCAGCAGCGGGCATCATCGCTGTAGAAAACAGCAAGGGTCTTCCTCTATGCAACAGCCATTCCCTGGATGCTTCTGAACCGCACACATATCCACCGACAACTCCAATGGCTTTAGAAAGGGTTCCAATAATAAAATCCACTTGTCCATGCAAATTGAAATGATCGACTGTTCCTCGTCCTGAATTACCAAGAACACCGGAACCATGTGCATCATCCACATAGGTTAACGCATTATATTTTTTTGCAAGCCTGACAATATCGGGGAGCTTGGCGATATCTCCATCCATCGAAAAGACACCATCTGTAATGATCAAAACATTCTTGTATGCATCTCTTTTTTCTTTCAGTATGCTTTCTAAGCCTTCCATATCGCTATGCTTATAGACTGCTCTGCTCGCTTTGGAAAGTCTCACGCCATCAATGATGGATGCGTGATTCAGTTCATCAGAGATGATCAAATCATGCTCATCTGTAATCGCTTGAATCACTCCTGCGTTGCATGCAAACCCGGATTGAAAGACGACACAGGCTTCTTCGTGCTTGAATTTTGCGATGGTTTTATCCAATTCCTCATGGATATCCATATTGCCTACAATCGTACGCACTGCTCCTGCTCCGATTCCATATTTTTCGATTGCTTCGATTGCTGCATTTTTAAGTCTAGGATGATTCGCAAATCCCAAATAGTTATTTGCGGATAAGTTGATGACTCTTCTTCCTTTAAACTTAATGACCGCTTCACAAGGACCTTCATTGATGGGTAGAACTCGGTATAGCCCTTCACTCTTCAATTGATTGACCTTGATATCTAAATATGACATAACTTCCTCCTTTTAGGGGATGAGTACAACTTTCCCGCTATTTCCTGATATCATGATTTCCATACCCTTTTCAATGTCTTTTAGGGGTAATGTATGTGTAATAATCTTATCTAAATTTAATTTGCCGCTTTGTACAAGTTCTGTAACTTGATCCCATGTCTTGAAAAGAAGTCTTCCGACAACTCCATAAATGGTAATCCCTTTAAAAACGACATCATTGGATAAATCAATTTCAATGTTCGAAGGAACAATACCGAGCATGGACATCTTTCCACCTGGCTTCACATACTTGAATGCTTGTTCGATCGCTTGCTTGTTACCGGAGAATTCAGTGACAACATCAATGCCTGTTCCATCCGTTTCTTCAAAAACGCGTTGGATGACATCTTCCTTAAGCGGATTGATGACAACGTCTGCACCAAGTTCTTTAGCAAGTTTGATTCTGTAATCATTGACTTCAATCGCAATGATTTTCTTCGCGCCGACTGCTTTAGCGATATTGACTCCCATCAAACCAATCGGACCGCAGCCAACAACAGCAACTGTTTTATCCTTAATATCAAAATGAAGCATCGTATGCACTGCATTTCCAAGAGGTTCTTGAATGGATAGGAACTTTGGATCGATGCCTGAATTGTTCACAATCAAATTATATGCCGGCATTTTTGCATATTCAGCAAAACAGCCATCGGTATCAACACCGATGATTTTTGTATTCTTGCAAATATGGTATTCGCCGCGCTTGCAGAATTCGCATTCGCCGCAGACGATGTGTGTTTCTGCCGAAACAACATCTCCTACCTTGACTTTTGTTACTTTGCTTCCTATTTTAATAACCTTTCCACAAAACTCATGACCAGTCGTTAGCGGAGGTTTGATTCTTCCCTGGCTCCATTTGTCCCATTTATAAATGTGAACGTCAGTTCCACATATTGATGTGACAATAACCTTGACCAATACTTCATCAGGTTTAAGCTGATCCGGTACCTGTTTTTTAACAATTTTTAAGCCTGCTGCGCGTGTTTCTTTAATAATGGCTGTCATTTCCATTTTGAAGTTCTCTCCTTATAAAATTGAACGTATGTTTACTTATATTATACGCCAATCCCATATTGAAATGTATCAAATAAAAGCGCTTTCTTAATATTTATTTTGAGCAATACGCAAAAATGCAGCACTATACTGATTCAGCTTGACAAGATAGCTTTTATTTTGGTAGAGAAAGCCAAAATCCCTTCTCAATGTAATGATTGCGTTGCTGATTTCTTGGATGGGGATGATTTCTTCATAAGCACCTGAGATACAAAATGAGTGATCTTTATATTCAAAGTTCACAGTGCCGATTTCATCCATGTGCGCTTCTTCCGGATTTAAGAAAAAGAGATCACCGGTTGTTTTAATTGTTGAGTTTTTAAGTTGATCCTGATAGTTCTTTTGAAACTTATCCCAGTCAATCAAATTATCATACTTAAAATCTTGGATGAATCCATAGGAATCGACAAAGCCTTCATGTCCGCAGCTCGTGCACTGAATTTTGTTTCCTTCAGTTTTGATGGTGGCGATGGATTCACAGAACGGACAGGCATAGACCACGTTCTCCATTCCTTCAGCCAAGGTTTTTCCTGGATGGGGAATCATATGCGTTCGTTGATACGTATAATCGTTATTATAGAGTGCTTTCTTAACGATGCCGTTGATATCATCAACAGTCAAGTCCTTGATTGTTTCCTTAGGAATCGTGAGCTCATAGGTAAACTCAGCACGTCTGTTTTTTCTTTTACCTGTCGCCCATCTGGGTTTCGACAAGTAACCGCCCTTGACATTGCACGTGATAACGTCGATTTCTAATTTCTTAATCAATTTCATCGTCGATTCTTCTATATAGTTCGTTTCACCGTAAAAAGTCGTATCTCCCTCAGGAAATATCAAAATCGGGTATCCTCTTTTGACTGCCCCAATCAGCTCTCTGACAGTCCCTGTATCGCTTGTTCCTTTGGATTTGGCGATGACATGGGCAATATGCGTCACTAAGAATCTCGTGGACTTTTTCTTAAATAGCACCTGCGATGCGACAATAAAAGGCACCTTTTTACATAACAAAGGCACATGAATGACATCAAATAAAAAAGTATGGTTGGATAATAGAATATATGGTTCTTTACGCCTTAAATTGACACCTTCGTCCAAGTGAACAATACGTTTTGTATCCTTGTTCATCCAAATGCGAACAAAGGGTCTGGCTAGGTTCATTAAAAAATCCTGTCTTTTGTCAATATTTCTTCTTTTCATTTGCATGTCTCCCTATATGGATTGAGTCATCGCCAAATATGCTTGAATCGCGATGATGGTTTTCGCATCAGTAATACGTTTTGTCAAAAGTAGTTCTTTAGCCTCTTGGACAGTGAAAAGCTCGACTTCGATGAATTCATCTTGATCCATGGATTTTGGGTTCTTGATCGGTACGCAATCTTTTGCGATGAACAAATCTAAAACTTCATTTGAATAACCGACACAAGGGTGCATAGTATATAGAAGTTTGATGTCGTTGGAGATGTATCCTGTTTCCTCTTCCAGTTCTCTTTTTGCGCATTCGAGACTATCTTCACCAACATGATCCTTTTTCCCTGCCGGTATTTCCAGGCTGATGGCTTGAATGGGGTAACGGTATTGATTAACCAAGATCAAACGGTTGTCTGTAGTGATTGGAAGCACAGCTGCACCGCCTGGGTGTTTGATGAAGACGCGCTCTCCTTCTGTATTATCCGGCAGGACGACTTGATCTAATAAAAGGTTCATAAATTTGCCTTGATATACTATCTTTGATGACTTCGTTTTTTCTTTCATGTCGACCTCGTTGGATTTGATATTCAATCTTATTATAACATATCGTGAACTATAAGAAAAAGGAGGACGTTTTTATCCATTCCTCTGATTTCAAATTGGAAAATTATGAACTGGTTTTATCCTTTTTTTCAATATAATTGATGAAGATTTCCAAGGTGTTTTCAATCACCTTTGGACTGACATGATCGAGTGTGTCATTCAATGTGTGATAGACTGCGCTTCGATTGGAATTTGTCCAAGGCATGCCGATGATTGTCGTTGCATGCACACCTTTTTTGGCAAGCTCTGCAGCATCGGTTCCACCAGTCAGAAACGCTAAGTCCTGCGTATAGGTTTTAACTCCGATTTCTGATGCGATAGCAACAAGATCTTGTGCAAGTTCACGGTCTAGTTTGACTGTATTATTTAGATCACTCGTTAAGAAAAATAGTTCATTTTCATTATACAAGCAGTCAGCATTCAAGAGATAAGTCGGGTACTGTTTGATTAGAGATTCATGCTGTTTTGCAAACGCTCTGGCACCTCTCAATCCCTCTTCTTCAGCGTCGAAACTAGCGATGATGAGTCTCGTGTTTTGAAGTGTATTTTGCTTGGTGAAATAGCGTCCGACGGATAGTGCAATCGCTGAAGCTACCAGATTGTCACCAGCTCCTGGTGTTCCTTTTTTACTTGCGAAAAACCACATTTGTCCAACAATTAAAAAGCTTAAAGATACAAAAATTTTGATGATGATTTGAAGTAAAAAAACATCAGGAAAAATCGATAAAACAATGGATAGCAACATCATGGAAATCACGAGTGCGATTGAACCCGTTGTTCTCATGTTGTACCATTTCGGCTGGTGTATAAAAAAGTTGAAAATATGTGCGCTGTCGTGATGACCACTGATGATGATTTGTTGTTTAACACTGTGTAATGGCTCAATAATGCCATATGCATTTCTCGCATTGCGTTTCGGATAAAGCTTATCCAGCAATGGTAGATACAAAATAAACTGAATGATCAAAATTAAAATACTGATGAATGCGAGTGTCAAAGAGATGAGCGGTTGGTTCAGCCAAAGGAAGATAATGCCTGCCAAAAAGCTTGCTACCAAGATTCTGATCCAACCTAAAAATGCGCCTTCATATACCTTGAAATCATCTGTTCCGGTCGATGTGCAAAACCCCTTCATTCTTTCTGCTAACAGATCTGCAGTCTCTATGCTTTCCTTAGATCCCGCGAGTCTGGAATCATACTTTTTAATAATTTCTCCTGCGAGTTCAAACACTTCGTTTTTAAGTGCTGCGATATCTTGTTTTTTCATATGTTCTCCTAGGGGATGAGTTTGATTTTAATAACAACTGGATTGTGGTCGGAATGCTCAAAATTGAGATCGACAGTCATCGCTCTGGCAGCATCTTGCGAGATCTCGTATTTTTCCACCAATATGTTATCAGATACNNATAAAACCATCGATGATATAATACTGTGTTCCTGCATCTGATGGATCATAGGGTTGGTTCAATAATCTGTTGGATGGACTGGTGATATCAACTTCAAAAGTGTATCCTGAAGGTAGAAAATCACTATCCATCGGGTATGCGACATAGAACCCTTCTTGTACATCATAGACACCTTCCGCTTCTGGGAATGTTTGGTTGAAATCACCACCGACAATCACGTAATTACCCAGTGCGTATTCCTCTTCCATGAAGGTCTTTAGGAACTCCATTTCCTGTGCCCTTAAGGAACCGTCACCATCATAAGCGGACATATGCAAATTGACGACAACAAGCTTCTTGGTACTGCCTTCGATATCCAGGTAAGTCACCATCATCGCACGCTTTAAATTTGCGACTCTGAGCGGCCAGCTGAACGCTCCTGGAAACTGATATCTCGTGCTTGTTTCCGCATGATATGTCGTATAGGTTGTGATTCCGCTTTCGACATAACCGATATAATCTGTCAAGGATAATGGGAATGGGACAAACAATGCTTTAAAATTGTATGCGAATTGCGAACTGTAGGATGATCCTAAACCTTCTTGAATCAACTCAAGTTCATTGATTCTATAACTTCTTCTCGATTGAATATCAACTTCCTGGAGCAAATAAAAGTCAGATGGATACTCTGATAAAGCGGTTTGAATGCCTTCAAGATAAGCTTCAACGACTTCCTTGCTATCAGGACGGCCCTTCTTCCCTCCATCCATGACAAAGTCTTCATCTTTACCAAGACCCGCATAACCGATATTGAAACTCATGAAGGTCATGGATTGATCGAGTTGTACAAGCTCTGTTTGATTATCTTTTATGTCTATGACTTCAACATCTTCCGGTTTATATTCGAAAACAGTCAGCACGCCTACCAATAGAACAGCTAATAAAATAAGGGAAAGAACGAGTTTTAACACGAGCTTAATAATTTTCATACGATCAGTTCCTTTCTGAACATGATAATTAAAATATCCATTATTAATTGACATTATACAACAATTTAAGTAATTTTTATGCGATTCACCATTCAAAAAAAGACCAATATGCTTAGATATTAGTCTTCCAATTGTTTTGTTTGATATTTTTTGACTTCATCAACGATTAAATTCCCACCGTGCATGTCATAAGTGACAATTGCAGGAAAATCTTCAACCTCAAGCTTGTAGATCGCTTCAGCACCCAAATCCGGATAAAGGACAACTTCGCTTTTTTTGACTTTTCTGGATAATAACGCTCCTGCTCCGCCAACGGCCTGAAGATAAACGCCTTTTTCTTGAATCATGTCATGGATGAATTCAGCGCCTCGGTCTCCCTTTCCGATCATCACCTTCAAGCCCTCTTTCATCAAGGGAGTTGAATACGCATCCATGCGATAGCTTGATGTCGGCCCGCATGATCCGATTGGTCTTCCTGGTTTAGCTGGTGTCGGTCCTGTATAGTAAATGACCTGACCATGGAAATCTATGGGTAGCTTTTCACCCTTATCTAATGTATTTACAAGGCGTTGATGCGCTGCATCTCTTCCCGTGAAGATCGTTCCATTGAAATAAACAATGTCACCTGCTTTAAGTTTTTTAATATCTGAATCTTTAACCGGAGTATGTAATCTGATCATGATAATCTCCTTTTAGATGATTGAAGTCTTATGTCTGGAAGCATGGCATTGGATGTTGATGGCAACCGGTAAGGAAGCTATATGGCATGGATACGCAGCAATTTTAACTGCAAGCGCCGTTGTTGATCCGCCAAAGCCCATCGGACCAACGCCAAGCTCATTGATTTCATCAAGCAATTCACGTTCAAGCTTCTCCAAAACCGGATCCGGGTTGATATCATGAATATCTCTCATCAACGCTTCTTTCGCAATCATCGCTGATTTTTCCAGGTTTCCACCGATTCCAATCCCTACAACCAGGGGTGGGCAAGGTTTTCCTCCAGCATAAAAAATCGTGTGTAACACCAGTTTTTTAATGCCTGGTACACCATCTGAAGGAATCAGCATTTTAACCAAACTCATATTTTCACTTCCGCCGCCTTTTGGAGCGAGCGTAATCTTGATTTGATCTCCAGGAACCAGCTTCGTATGGATCACCGCAGGTGTATTATCATTCGAATTTCCTCTGGTAATCGGATGCTTCGTCACTGATTTTCTAAGCAGTCCCTCAATATAAGCTTGTCTTACACCTTCGTTGACTGCATCGTAAATATCACCATTTAGATGCACATCATATCCAATCTCCAAAAAGACTACAACCATGCCAGTATCCTGGCACATAGGTTCCCTCGAAGCACTAGCTATTTCGTCATTCTCAACGATCTGTTCTAAAACATTTTTACCTATTTCTGATTTCTCTTTTTTGATTGCTTCTCTTAAAACATCCAAAAAAGACTTGCCAATTTCACAATTGGCATCCAATGCAAGGTCTTTTACGGTCTTAGTAATTAATCCTAAATCAACATTTCTCATCGTTTTCACCCAATCCAATTATAACATTAAAAATACTAAAAAGAAAACTATAGAATTCAGTTGTTTTTTTGACGTATTTGTATTAAAATACAAGGTGTATGTAAGCGTTTTATTTTTTTTGTAGAAAACAGAATTTAAGGCATAAATGACCGGAGGAAAAAATGAATTCAATCGTTATTGGAGTAATTGGAGCTGATGTTCATGCTGTCGGAAATAGAATCATCGAGTTTACGTTAACCCGTGAAGGCTATAATGTAGTCAATGTCGGTGTGTTATCGTCACAAGAAGATTTTATCAACGCAGCAATCGAAACATCGGCTCGTTTAATTTTGGTCTCATCACTATATGGGCATGGGGAACTGGATTGCCGCGGGATGAGAGAAAAATGCAATGAAGCTGGGTTAGACGACATACTGCTTTATGTCGGTGGAAATATAGTGGTAGGAAAACAGGATTTTGCCGAAGTTGAAAAACGCTTCAAGAACATGGGATTTAACCGTGTCTATCCACCTGGAGTCACCATCGATGATGTACTTGAAACCATAAAGGCAGATTTGGGAGAAAATTGATGAGAAGCTACTTATTGGTAGATTTTGGTTCCACATTTACGAAATTGACTGCTGTCGATCTCGATAAAATGGACATTATCGCAACCTCAAAAGCTGTTACAACCGTTGAAACCAACATCATCGAAGGCTATGAACTCGCTCTATCTAGATTGTACAAGACACTCGGAACCATCATCAAGTTTGAAAAAATCGTTGCATGTTCATCCGCTGCAGGCGGTTTGAAAATGGCAGCGATCGGACTGGTTGAATCACTGACCACCGAAGCAGCTGCAAGAGTATGTCTTGGCGCTGGTGCAAAGGTAGAACTGGTTTTATCACATAATATCAACAATCGTGAAGTGCAAAGCATCCTGGATAAAAAAATTGACATTATTTTGCTTGCGGGCGGAGCAAATGGCGGAAATAAGGAATGTGTGATTCACAATGCAAAACAACTCGCAAAATCGGATATAAAAGCTCCGATTATTTTTGCGGGCAATAAGGANNAGTGCAAAAAATAAAATTAAAGAAATCTTCGTTAAAAACATCATTGAAGCCAAAGGCATCAAGAAGGTTGAAAAGATTATCGATCGTGTCGTTCTTCCAACTCCGAATGCTGTTTTAATGGCTGCAGAGCTTCTTTCCAAGGGATTCGATGATGAACCAGGCTTAGGCGATCTGATGATTGCTGATGTCGGTGGAGCAACCACGGACATCTATTCGATGGCCAATGGATTTCCTAAACAGGCAAACGCCATTCTATCAGGACTTGAAGAGCCTTTCGCAAAACGAACTGTCGAAGGCGATTTGGGTATGCGCTACTCAGCACTCGGCATTCTGCACCAGATGAATCCATCAGAAATCGCTCACTGGAAAAAGCATGGAATTGATATGGTATCTGAAACAAATAAACGCTTCAATCATATCGATCTCATTCCTGAAACAGACTTTGACTTCGCCGTTGAAGATATCCTATCCGCAAAATGCATCGATGCTGCAATGTCAAGACATGTCGGAACTCTTAAGGATGTTTATACACCACTGGGCATGATGTATTACCAAGTGGGCAAAGATTTAACTGCTACCAATTATTTTATCGGTACAGGCGGTGCTGTCATCAGCAGCAAAAAGCCAGTAACGATGCTTAAACATGCAACACAGATGGAATCCAAAGCAATGGAACTCAGACCAGTCAATCCTAAATTTTTATTAGACAAAGACTATATCCTTTCTGCAATGGGACTTCTATCCTTGGATTACCCGGAAATCGCTTTAAAAATCATGAAGAAACGCATTGTAGAAATCAAGGGAGAATGAATGTATGCAACTTGTTAACCAAAAATGGTCGCTTGAAAAGTTTTTAGAAGTTCGCAAGGAGGTTCTCGCTTCATGGCCGACAGGTAATGATCCACTGCTTGATTTGGATATTGCAGTCGAAAATTTGAAGAAGGTTCCACCTCATAAAAACTTCGCATTGAAAATGATTGAAGCGAAGAATCAGAAAAGAACTTATATTCAACCCCGTGCCGGTGTTGCGCTATTGAGCGAACATATTGATCTTCTCAGACATTTAGAGAAGTCTGGAGCTGACTTTTTACCATCAACGATTGATTCCTATACGAGACAAAACAGATATATGGAAGCTGAAGAAGGCATCAGAGTCAGTCAAAAGGAAGGAAGATCGATGTTAAATGGATTTCCTGCCGTCAATTACGGTGTGAACGCCTGCAAGGAAGTATTTGATGCAGTCAATGTTCCTTTGCAAGCAAGACACGGAACTCCAGATGGCAGATTGCTTGCAGAAATCACGCATGCAGCTGGTTGGACTTCCAATGAAGGCGGAGGCATTTCTTATAATTTGCCTTATGCAAAAAATATATCATTATCCGATTCAATTTATTACTGGCAATACTGCGACCGCTTGGTCGGTTACTATGAAGATCACGGCATTACCATCAATAGAGAGCCTTTCGGTCCTCTGACTGGTACGCTTGTTCCCCCTTCAATCGCGATCACCATCGGTATCATTGAAGCGCTTCTTGCTGCAGAGCAGGGCGTGAAAAACATTACCGTCGGCTATGGACAGTGCGGCAATATCATCCAAGATGTAGCATCTATTCACATGCTTCAAGAACTCACTGAAGAATATTTAAACAAATATCATTATCAAAATATGATTGTGACAACAGTGTTTCATCAGTGGATGGGCGGTTTCCCTAGAAATGAAGCAGCTGCAACAGGCTTGATCGCCATGGCATCCACGGTTGCTGCGCTTGCTGGAGCAACCAAGATGATTACAAAAACACCTTCTGAATCCATTGGTGTGCCAACCAAGGAAATCAATGAAATCGGTATTCGCGCGTCAAAAATGGTCGTTTCCCTGTTGAAGGATCAGAAGTTCACTTCATCTGAAAAATTGACCGAGGAAGAACTCCAAATTAAAAATGAAGTTCATTGCCTTTTAGATAAGGTTTATGAACTTGGCCAAGGCGACTTGGCAGTAGGTACCGTCAAAGCTTTCGAACTAGGCGTCATCGATGTACCATTCGCACCGTCCAGACACAATGCCAACAAGATCCTTCCAGCAAGAGATAATGAAGGTTCCGTTAGAATCCTTGAATTCGGTAATTTGGGATTCAATGAAGACATTAAATTATTCCATAGACTAAAACTTGAAGAAAGAGCAAAAGCTGAGGGAAGAGAAATCACATTCCAGATGACAGTTGATGATATTTATGCCGTTTCGAATGGCGAAATGATCGGAAGACCTCAACAAAAAGGACAAAAAAAATAACATGAAAATTAAAAACGTCATTCTCACCAAATCATACACAGGCTTCTATTTTGACGATCAGAAAGCAATTAAGAAGGATGCTAAAAATAGTGGATTCTTCTATGTTGGAGAACCTCTAACTCCTGGATTCAATAAAGTCAGAGTTCCGGGTGAAGCCATTTCTGTTCAGCTCGTTTTAGAAAATGGAGATGTCGCATTGGGCGACTGCGCCGCTGTCCAATACTCAGGCGCTGGAGGAAGAGATCCTTTATTTCTAGCGAGCGACTATATCCCATTCATTGAAAAGCATATCAAGCCTCATCTGATTGGTGAAGATGTTAAAATCTTCAAATCACTTGCAGAAAAATATGACCGCATGACCGTTGAAGGAAAGAGACTGCATACTGCAATCCGTTATGGCATCACGCAAGCGCTTCTTTCAGCAACAGCTGTTTCGACGAAGAGAACTCAGGCTGAAGTCATCCGAGATGAATACAATCCAACCAACAAAATACTTACGCGTGTTCCAATCTTCGCACAATCCGGCGATGACAGATATAACAATGTCGATAAGATGATTTTGAAGGAAGTTGATGCTCTCCCTCACGCATTGATCAACAATGTCAAAGATAAATTAGGCTACAATGGCGAATTGCTGATACAATATGTATTATGGCTCAAGAATCGCATCCTTACGCACCGCGCAAGTGATTCTTATATGCCTACATTACATGTCGATGTTTATGGAACACTCGGTATCGCATTCCATAATGACATTGAAAGAATAGTCAGTTACTGCAAAGAGTTGGAAATAGCAGCTTCACCGTTCAAGATCCGACTAGAAGGTCCAATCGATTCCGGAGACCGAGAAGGCACGATGGTAGCACTTCGTGATATCAGAGCGCGCTTGGATGCAGAAAAGATTAATGTGGAAATCGTTGCTGATGAATGGTGCAACACCCTTGAAGACATCATCTACTTCGCAGACAATAAGGCAGGTCACGTGCTTCAAATCAAGACTCCTGATCTCGGAGGATTGAATAATATTGCTGAAGCGATTTTGTATTGCAAGTCTGTCGGTATCGGTGCATATTCCGGTGGAACATGCAATGAAACCAATATTTCCGCGCAAGCGACAACCAATGTCGCCATCGCGTGCAACGCAGATCTCTGCTTGGCGAAACCTGGCATGGATGTCGATAGCGGCTATATGATTGTCAATAATGAAATGGAAAGAGTCATCGCTCTATCAAACTCTAGAAAATAGGTGGTTTTATGAAGATTGCATCCGCTGGTACGATGGAATCCAATGACTGCATGATGACCGTCAGGGAGCATGCAGGCATTCAGATTGAAATCGAAAGCATTGTCTTGAAGCAGTTTGGCAAGCAAATTGAATATGTAATCAGAGAGACTCTTAAAGAACTCAACATTGAAAATATCTTTGTTCAGTGCAATGATAAGGGTGCCTTGGACTATACGGTTAAAGCAAGACTTGTAACAGCAATTCAAAGAATGGGTGAAAAACATGCGTAGAAGCTTATTATTTATTCCAGCAAATTCTCCAGCAATGCTGCAGAATGCAGACATTTTTCAATCTGATGGTGTTATTTTTGACTTGGAAGATGCAGTCATGCTTTCTGAAAAGGATGCAGCAGTCCATTTATTAGACAACTTTTTAAAATCATATGCTTTTGAAAACCTGGAAATCGTTATTAGAATCAATCAGCTTGATTCCGAGTTTTCCAGAGTGGAACTCGAACAAATCGTCAGCGATAAAATTGATACGCTGATGCTTCCTAAAGCAACCGCTAAAAACACGAACGCATTATCAAAAATGCTTGATAAACTCGAAAAAAGTAAAAAGATGAACAAAAAAATCGGAATTATCCCAATTATCGAGCTCGCTTCCTCTGTTTTGGAAGCCAAAGAGATTGCTTCAGTCAATAGAGTAAACGGTCTTCTTTTAGGCGGAGAAGATTTATCGACAGATCTTGAAGTCGAACGCACTGAAGATGGATTGGAACTTCTTTTGGCGAGAGGACTTGTCGTGCTCGCCGCCAAGGCTTACAAGCTGGATGCGATTGACACCCCTTATACAAAAACCAATGATGAAGAAGGATTGAACAAGGATTCTTCATATGCGAAAAAGATTGGCATGAATGCGAAGGTATGCATCCATCCCAATCAAATAGATACTGTCAATACTGTGTTTTCACCAAGCATTCAAGAAATTGAATATGCAAGAAAAGTCGTCAAGGCTGAAGCTGATGCATTATCAACTGGCAAAGGCGCATTTACAGTCGATGGAAAAATGATTGATAAACCCATCATCGATCGAGCAAAAAAACTGCTCGATAAAGCTCAAAGATGGGGATTGTTATAGGTGAAGCATGAAAAATAGCTTAGGACGTTTTGTTCCTGAAGGATTTATCCCTTTTAAAGGAGCAGACACCCTCATCAAGAACATGAAAAGAGTTCTTGTACCTGAGGTTACAACCCGTGAAACAGACAAAGTGATCAGAACTCTTTCTGATCTTTTTGATTTGATTCCAATCACAGATGGCATGACATTATCCTTCCACCACCATTTAAGAAATGGCGATGGAGTTTTAAACATGGTTTTATCTGAAATTAAAAAGAGAAAATTAAAGAATATGACATTGGCACCAAGTGCGATATTCCCCATTCATGGACCACTTGTCGAATTGATCAAAAATCAGAATGTTACAAGCATTTATACGAACTACATCAACGGACCTGTCGCTGACTGCATCACGCAAGGGTATTTGAAATATCCTTTGGTGATGGATACACATGGCGGCCGTCCAAGAGCGATTGAATCGGGCGAACTAAAGATTGATGTCGCGTTCATTGCAGTGCCGACCTCTGATCATCTTGGAAACGGCAACGGAATCGATGAACTTTCCGCATGCGGAGCCTTAGGTTACGCGATTTCAGATCTTCAATACGCAAAGAAAAAAGTGGTTGTTACTGATCACCTGGTCGATCATGTGAGTCTCGCAGAGATTGAAGAGCGCTACGTCGACTATATTGTCAAAGTCAATCAGATCGGTGATGCTAAAGGCATCGTTTCCGGCACAACAAAGCCGACAAGAGATCCTGTCCAATTAAAAATAGCTAAGGATACCGCACAATTGATTGATGAACTCGGATTCATCAAAGATGGATTAAGCTTTCAAACCGGAGCTGGAGGTACAAGCATTGCAGTCGCCTTGGAAGTTCAAAAGAGAATGACTGAAAAAAAGATCAAGGGTTCGTTCGCATCTGGTGGAATCACGAGCTTTTTGGTTGAAATGCACGAAAAAGGACTTTTTGAAAAACTATATGATGTGCAGTGTTTTGATTTGGATGCTGTCAAATCCTATAAAAAGAATCCAAAACATTTACCAATGAGCGCATCTGAATATGGTAATCCGCTTGAAGTTAATCCGATTGTCAATAATCTCGACGTCGTTATTTTAGGCGCAACTGAAATTGATACGAAGTTCAATGTCAACGTTACAACTGACTCTAGCGGAAATCTGATTGGCGGTTCAGGCGGCCATTCCGATACAGCATATGGTGCGAAACTGACCATCATCACAACCAATCTGGTCAAATCAAGAACATCCATGGTGAAAGATTCTGTGACGACCATTACAACTCCAGGGGAATCCGTGGATTGTTTGGTGACGGAACGAGGAATTGCCATCAACCCGCAGAGACAAGATTTATTGGATAGATTGAAGGGTTCAAAGCTTCATCTATTGACCATCGAGGAATTGCTGGCTAAAGCAACAGAAATCACTGGAGTTCCGACCCCTTTAGAACCATCAAACCGGGTAATCGGAGTCGTCAGATACCGTGATGGATCCATTATTGATACCCTTTATCAGAAAAGTGAGGAACAATCATGAGTAGAAAACTGATTGATTGCATCCTTGAAAAAGAAATCAACGATGTAAAACTTCTTCTTTCTAAAAATGGATTAAGCTATGAAGACAAAGTGACGTCCACCATTGGTATCTATGAGGATGATCATTTGATTGCTACCGGATCATTATATGAGAATGTCATTAAAATGATCGCTGTCGATCAAGATTCGAAGGGCGAAAACCTGACAGCAACCATTCTTGATAAACTGATCTCCATGCTGAACTACAAGGGAGTTCAAAAGTATTTCCTCTTTACAACACCCGCCAGCAAGAAATTCTTCATGAACTTCAATTTTTCGCTTATTCACGAAAATGAAAAAATCGTACTATTTGAAAATAACATCAACACCATTGAAGAACAACTGAATCAAATGAAGGATCAATTGACCTTAGTGCGTGGAACGACAGCTGCTATCGTCATGAATTGCAATCCCGTCACCTTTGGACACCAGTATTTGATTGAAACCTGCGCTTCACAAAACGACAATGTGATCATTTTTCTCGTTGAAGAAAATAAATCCGTATTTTCATTTGAAACCAGATTCAAACTACTAAAAAAAGTGACGAAACACATGACGAATGTTCATGTTCTTCCTTCTACTCAATATATCATCAGCAATGCAACCTTCCCAACCTATTTCCTCAAGGAGTTGAATGAAGCATCACTGATTTATATGGATTTGGATATTTCCATTTTCAGCAAGTATTTCATGAGAATCTTCGGTATTGATCTTCGTTATGTCGGTAATGAGCCAATTGATCAGACAACAGATGCCTACAATCAGGCGATGAAGCAGATTTTAAAGGATAAGTTGATTATCGTTGAACGTCTTCAAAAGGATTTCGTCACCATCAGCGCCTCCATCGTCAGAAAGCTTGCGAAACAAAATAAATTTGATGAATTAAAAAACTTTGTCCCAAAACCAACCTATCAGTATTTAAAATCTAAAAAAGGAAGAGCGTTATTCCATGATTGATTCCATTCTTTCTTCTAGAGAACAAAAACTGATTCAAATCCAAAACCTGCTTCAGAGTCACGAGCTGGTCATTTCCGTCAAATCTAACATTCCAGGTTCCAACAAAAATATTTCTGAAGCGTATCTTTTGGTGCGCTTATTTCATGTTGAACTGTCTAAAATGCTTATCTTTAAGAAACCAAGCATGACTGAAAGCGCAGATGGNNATCGATTTAGACGTTCACCAACACAGTGATGCATCCATTTCCAGAGAGGATTTAGGGGTCCCTCCAAGGAAATGCTATCTATGCGAACATGATGCCCATTTCTGTTCAAGAAACCAGACCCATGACATACAAGACCTCGTTACCTACGTCAAAGAAAATGTTAGTGCATATTTAAACGATCAGATTTTAAGTATGATTGATCAGGCAATCTTAACGGAGCTTGAGCTCGACGACAAATTCGGGCTCGTCAGTAAAACATCTAGCGGATCACATGAGGACATGGATTATCATCTCATGCTGAAAGCGAAAGAAATCATCGTGCCCTATCTCTTAAGACTCTTCATGAAGGGATATGAGTCATTCGAACTTGCGCATCTCTTGGAAGAATCAAGACCGCTCGGCATCGAAGCGGAGTTAGAGATGCTTAAGGCAACCAACGGCATCAATTGTTACAAGGGCTTGATTTTCATGCTGGGCTTGACTGTGATTTCCTCTGGATACGCACTGAGCCACAATCAGAAGTTTCATGAAATATTTACAAATATCTCAGTCATGACCAAGGATATTTTTAAGGAATTCGATATGAAGCCAAAAACCTTCGGCATGGAAGCTTACCGGACACATCAAATCAAAGGAGCAAGGGGTGAGGCTTATCTAGGCCTTCCTTCCGTTCAAATAGCACTGAAAGAACTTCTTCATTTGAGTAAATTGAACGACATCGCACTTAGGGTAGCTTTAAAAGAACTGATTCTAGAGTCAGAGGATACAGTGCTTTTAAAGAGAGCAGGAAGTTTGAAATGCTATCATGAGATTAAAAATATATTGAGATCTGTTGACATTAACGATATCACGGATGTCAGAGGGTTTACTCAATTTTCCATTCAAAACCACTTAAGCTTTGGTGGTTCAGCGGATTTGTTGGTTGTTTCCATCTATCTATACGATATACATCAANNTGAAGGACGAGATAATCTGGTCCACCTGCCTTGGAATCTGTTCCGCTTAAATTGAATCCTCCGAATGGCTGATAACCGACAATCGCACCTGTGCACTTTCTGTTCAGGTATAAATTACCAACATGGAATTCTCTTCTGGCTTGTTCCAAATGCATTCTATTTCTAGAAATGACTGCGCCTGTTAGTCCGTATTCGGTATTGTTTGCAACTTCAATCGCTTCATCAAAGGATTTCACCTTGCAGACTGCAAGGATAGGTCCAAATATTTCTTCCTGCATCAAGACGGATGTCGGGGAAAGGTCGATGAAGATTGTAGGTTCAATGAAGTAACCCGTAGAGGCATCCGCTTTACCGCCAGCGACACATTTGCCTTCTTTTTTCCCGATATCAAAGTAGGACGTGATCTTTTCAAATGCTTTTTTATCATTGACCGGTCCAACAAATGAATCCTTATCTTCTGGATTGCCGACTTTGAGTGAATTCGTAATTTTAATCATTTTAGCAACAACTTGATCATAAACATCTTGATGGATGATTGCTCTAGAGCATGCGCTGCATTTCTGGCCACTGAAACCGAATGCCGATTTGACGATGGAATCCGCTGCTAAATCAAGGTCTGCGTCGCTATCCACGATGATGGCATCCTTGCCACCCATTTCAGCAATCACACGCTTCAACCAGATTTGACCCTTTTGAACCTTTGCAGCTTTTTCATAAATACTGATACCAACTTCTTTAGAACCTGTGAATGAAATGAATCTGATCTTTGGATGATTCACGATATAATCTCCGATTTCAGCTCCGCTTCCAGGTAAGAAACTCACAACGCCGTTCGGCATGCCTGATTCTTCCAACACTTCGACGAATTTGTACGCGATGACCTGAGTCGTGGAGGCTGGCTTCAAAATGACGGTGTTGCCTGCAACAATCGCAGCTGTAGTCATTCCGCTTAAAATAGCGAGTGGGAAATTCCAAGGTGATATGACTGCGCCAACACCAAGCGGTATATATTTATATTC
>DOYO01000157.1:3709-7865 GCA_003518475.1 Acholeplasmataceae bacterium | reverse complement strand
AATAACGCAACGATTTCGATTGACAGATACGATGAGATCATGAAACAGCTTGCAGTTGTTCATGATGAGGTGGATTCAAAACCAATCATCAACTTTGATCACATTGACTTTAAAAATGTAACCTTCAGATATCCATTTGATAAAACAGCAGTAATTAAAAACATTGATTTTTCAATAAAAAACGGACAAACGATTGGAATCGTCGGTCCGACTGGTGCAGGGAAATCTACGTTGATACGTCAGTTACTCAGAGAATTCAATGTTACAGAAGGTCAAATTTATATCGATGATATTCCAATTTCTGAATATATTATTGAAGACATTAGAAATCTTGTGGGATATGTTCCTCAATCTCATATGCTTTTTAAACGCTCCGTGGATGAAAATATCATGATCGGCAATCCGAAAGCGAATTTAGAAGAGCTGGACAAAGCTGTCAAGCTCGCAGATTTCGAAAAAGATCTTCTATATCTGCAAGATGGGCTTCATACGCAGGTCGGTGAAGCCGGTTCGACTTTGTCAGGCGGTCAGAAACAAAGATTATCGATTGCACGTGCATTGATTAAAAATCCTGAAATATTAATCTTGGATGATTCTTTATCTGCAGTCGATGCGAAGACTGAAGATAATATCATCGAGCATTTGAAGAATTTCAGAAAAGGGAAGACCAATATTATTGTTGCNNCATCGTTTCTCTGCAGTAAGAGATGCCGATGTGATTTTAGTGCTTGAGGCTGGAAGAATTAGCCAAAGAGGCACACATGATGAATTATTACGTCAAGAAGGCTGGTATAAGGTTCAATATATCCAGCAGATGACGATGAAGTAGGCACCCATGAAAACAATGAAGAAAGTTTGGAGATACATATCTAAATATAAAAAATTACTGACCATCAGCATTTTCGCCATGTTGGTTGTTCAAAGCTTAGGTTTGGTCGCTCCTTTGATTGTCAAGTCCATTTTGGATGACTATTTGGTCGGTATTGAACGCCCTTGGTACGAAGTCTCCACAGAAAATGATCAGACAGTCAATTATAGAGATAAGATTTACAGTCAGGAAGGTACCAATGATTTAGGAATTTCCATTGTGATTTACAGAGGGAAGTATTATTTCGTCGATGAAATCGTAGAAAATGGAAATATAGAAATCACAGGAAGCACGCTTCAAATTACCATGCAGGATGGATCAGAGTTTTTTTATACAACCAATCTGATGGAAAAAGATGAAGTCTTGAAGTTCTACCAGCCCTATGTCAGGCCGCTAACGATTTTAGTTATTTTACTCTTGGTCAGATTTGTTCTTCAAGTCGTCTTTTTATACATCCAACGTATTTCAACCTCGATGATCAACGTCAATATCGTCAGAGATGCCAGAAAAGATGCTATCAGGTCGCTGCAGAAGATGCCGATGACTTATTTTGAAACAGAACCGGCAGGTAAAATCGCCAATCGTATTATTTCTGACGTCGGCGGCATGATGAATTTGTTTGCAACCATCATGAATCTTCTCGTGAACGCGACCATGGCGGTGATCTTCGCTTATATCGGGATGTTTTATCTGGATGCGACGTTGGCTTTACTAACCTTCATCGTCTTCCCAATCGTCTTTATTTGGTTGAAAATATTCATCAAGAGATTGAACACAATCGCAGTGAAGGTCAACGAACAGAACTCGATGATTACCGCGCAGCTAAATGAAATCATCAACGGCATCAATATTCTTCAAATCTTTAATTATCAAGATCAGACAGAAAACAAGTTCAATGAGCTATCCAATGATTTCATGCAGGAAAAACTGAAGGAACAACGTCTTCATTTATCCATCGGTTGGAACATGATCCGCTTGCTTGGGGCGCTCGTTACCGCTTTTATTGTCTTATATTTCGGCAATGGTTATTTAACTGTCAGCGGATTCGTTGTCAGCGCAGGGATTATTTATGCTTATAACGACTATCTGACCAGGTTGATTGAGCCGGTTGGTACGCTCTTTAGAGAAATCGGGAATCTTCAGCATGCCATCGTCAAGACGGAACGTATCTTTAAGATTATCGATGGCGATCAAGAAGACGGGTCCTTTGAAAACATACCAAGATTTAAAGGTGATGTCAGATTTGATAACGTCTGGTTCTCCTACGCAGAGGGTAAACCTGTATTAAAAGGAATTGATCTGGACATTAAAAAGGGTCAGATGGTCGGACTCGTCGGACATACGGGCTCAGGAAAGTCCAGTTTGATGTCTCTGCTCCTAAGATTCTATGATTTTAAACCGTTTGACATGGGCAAGATCCTTGTTGACGATATCGATATCACAACCTATTCAAAGAGAAGCTACCGCACGCACATCGGCATTATCCTGCAGGATCCAGTCATTTTCAAGGGAACAGTCGCAGATAATGTGAGATTTGGCGTTAAAGACTTTACAGATGAGCAGGTCGATCAGATTTTAAGAGAGATCGGCGGTTCTAAACTACTNNGATAAGATGGAAGATGGTGTCAAGCAAAAAATCACCAGAGGCGGAGGAAACCTAAGCGTCGGTGAAAAACAACTCATTTCATTCGCGAGAGCAGTAGTTCATGACCCAGCAATCTTAGTCATGGATGAAGCGACAGCAAATATCGATACGGAAACAGAAACGTTGATCCAAACGGCATTGGAAAAGGTCAAGGCAGGCAGAACGATGATTGTCATCGCGCACCGTCTGTCCACAATCAAGAATGCTGATAAGATTGTTGTCTTGGAAAACGGCATCAAGGTCGAAGAAGGCAGACATAAGGATTTGCTTGCTAAAAATGGCGTTTATGCAAACATTTACAGATCACAAATCAAAACGGGAGCTGACTTAGCTTAACTCCTGTTTTTTCTTAAAATGCATGATTTGTCGAATATGATGTATGACAGAGGGCATTAAAAGATGGTAAAATAAAAAGTAGTTTAAGAAGGGAGGATTCATATGAAAAAGAAAATCATTTTTCATCATCGATCTTTTCTTTTTGTTTTTCTTCTCGCCCTTTCTTTTTTACTCTATGGCTGTAATGAAGTCATGATTCCAACCACGCCTTTAGAAGTTCTTGAGAATCCGGTCTTGTCGCATGCAGGAGGATTTTATGAAGAAAGTTTTTATTTAGAGATTGAAACGGACCCCACTTATGACCTCTATTACACGCTAGATAGCTCTGAACCGACAAGAAATTCTATTTTATATACGGAACCGATTTTAATTGAGAAGAAAACAATTGATGTTTCAGGCAGTCCCCTATATATTCAAAACACAGGGGTTTCAGGTCAGCAGATTAACGATCCGGCATATCCGATTTCGATGATTGTATCTTCAACGAAGAATTGGGTTGCACCAAGCGAGGATCTCTTTGGAGCGACAGTCGTCAAGGTTAAATCCTTCGATTCCACTGAAAATACTTCAAAGACAATGACCAATACCTATTTCGTCGATGAAAACATGATGGAACGATACAGTTTTCCGATTATTTCGATTTCAACAGATATTGATCATCTATTTGATTATGAAGAAGGGATCAATGTTCCTGGAAAGTATTATGATGCATCGATTCCAGAAACAGGAGCGGATAACCGCACTGGAAACTTTTTTGAATCCGGTGATGCATGGGAACGTCCGATGCACATGGAGTACTTCAATTTGAATGGTGAACAGGAACTCTCCCAACAGGCAGGAATCAGGATTCATGGTGGCTTATCAAGAAAATACGCTATAAAAAGTTACCGTCTTTATGCAAGAAGCGAATATGATGAACAAAGCGCATTCAATTATCAATTCTTTGAAGATAAGGAAACTGAATTATTTAAAAGAATTATTCTACGTGCTGGAGGTCAAACCTACAGCTATACCTTCATGGGAGAAGCAGCCGCGCAGAGCCTGCTCAAGCCTCTTGATTTGGATATTCAATATAGCACGCCAGTCATTTTATTCATGAATGGTGAATACTTTGGAATCAGAAATATTAGAGACCGTTTAGACACCTGGCACTTAAGCATCGAATATGATTTGAATCCAGATAATATCACCATCTTGACCGGATATGCCTATCTAGATGATGGATCAAGCGCCGGTCAAAGCCACTATCGAAACGTCTATCGTTATATCAACGTTAAAGACATGGAACGCTCCTATCACTACGATTA
>DOYO01000157.1:0-3675 GCA_003518475.1 Acholeplasmataceae bacterium | reverse complement strand
TTTGCAGCCTCATGGGGCGGCAACTATCCTGAATATGACATGTTTGAAAGGCTTTCAAAAGAATCATGGAAAACCGGAGATCTCTTGATGTTCATGCTGGACAACGAGAAGTTCAAAGCGGATTTCATCAACAGATTTGCTGATCTTCTCAATACAGTCTTCAGTTCCGAAATCGCTCAAGGAACCGTTGAAGAGATGCGCGCCCTTTATGAAGTGGAAATGGAAGAGCATATCAAAAGATGGGGATATCCGACAAGTTACATCAGATGGCAAGCCTATGTCGATAACATGAAGAGTTTCGCAAAAGAAAGACCGGAAAATCTGATTGAACAGCTTACTGAAGAATTCGATTTGAAAGGAATGTCAGACATCACACTCAATTCAGATCAACTAAAAGGGTATATTCAAGTCAACAGACTGAATGTCAATGATACTTATGTTGATTTGCTTGACGGAAGCTCTTGGGCAGGTAGGTATTTCAACGGTATCCCAGTAAAATTAAAGGCCATTCCTCTGCAAGGTTATCATTTTGCGGGTTGGTTTGATGAAAATGATCATTTGATGTCGGGAGATATTGAACTCGATGTGGATCCTGCAGATGATATTGAATTAACCGCAGTGTTTGCCATAGGTGATCCAATCGTCGAAGAAGATGCTTTATCAGTTACAACAATCCTTATCTACGCTTCTGTATTTGTCATCAGTTCGCTATCCATCACCTATTTCATCATGAAAAGAAAAATAAGAGCATGAGCTAAATACAATCCGAATCCGGATGTTAACGCTCGTGCTCTTTATATTTAAGAATGCCTACACGTGCACGTGATAAAAAGAAATATACGTTTGGACCAATAAGAATGACTCACTTTGACGTTTATATAGTGTAAGAAAAAAACAAAGGAGAAATAAAAATGAAAAAATTACTATTTGGAATTTCAGTTTTATTATTAACAATTACACTCGCAGCATGTACAGGAACATCATATGCGGCAGCATTTGATTTTGAAACCGATCAGGAAGTATTTGGATTTGCAGCGATCTCAACATCCTCAATCCTAGAAAACTCATCTGTTCAGCCACTCAGCCAAGAAAGCGGCATGACGCAGCTTGATACAAAGATGAACTCGATGACTTTGGAAGAAATCCAACCATATCTTGAAATGTTTGAAGAACTATTGACTCAAAATCAAGGATTGACTGTTGTTGAAACAGTATCAGAAGATCCATTATATACAACAAAGGTTGAATTCACAGTATCTAATTTACTTGGAGAACCTGTTGTCTATACAATGTTTTATAATCAAACGTTAAAAAATGATGATGCAGTCATCGAAGAACCAGTTGTCGATGAACCAGTAGTTGACGAACCAGTAGTTAACGAAACAGAAGTTGATGAAACTGATGATCTAGATGATGAAGACGAATTAGAATACATCATTGAAGGCATCCTATTTATCGACGGCGCTGAATATCAGGTTTATGGTAAGAAAGAAATGGAAGACGGAGAAGAAAAACTGACTTTCAAATCCATGATTGATGAAAATAATTATGTAGAATCAAAATATAAGACAGAAGACGGAGAAACAAAGTTCTATATCACTGTCGTTCAAAATGGCATTCTCGTTTCCGAATCCAAGATCAAGATTGAATCTGAAGATAATGAAACAAAGATCGTATTAGAATATAACGCAGGTCTTAATGAAAGCAAGTATTCATTCAAGCTTGAAAATGAAGATGGCGTCAACCTACTGATGATCAAGTACGAAGTCTTAAATGATGGTACGCTTGAAACAGGTAAAATTAAGGTTGAAGTCATAGTTGATGAACTCACTGGCGTCACTTCTTACCAACTTTTCGTTGAACCAGATAATGATGATGCGTTCGAACATGAAGAAGATCGTAATAACCACAGTGAAGATGATGATCATGACGATGATGATTCTGAAGACAATGAAGAATCAGAATACGAACAAGAAGATGAATCCGAAGATAACGACGAAAATGAAGATGATTATTCCAATGACGACGTTACAACAGGAGCAACTGTTTAATTACTAAAGTTTTTAAAATGAGTATAAACTGTAACTGGTGTTAAAATGGTGGTGAGGACTTTGTCTTCACCACAATTAACCAGCGAGGAAATCCATGACGATTGAACAAGAATACATCAGCAAACTTAAAGATAAAGATGAAATTGCATTTGAATATGTATATAACAACACAAAAAGAGCTGTTTATTCCATGGTCTTTTCAGTCATTAAGAATCATCAGCTGACAGAAGATATCATGCAGGATGTTTATATGAAGATGCTCTCTTCCATCCATCAATATCAAGAAAGAACAAATTTCTATAATTGGTTGCTGCAGATTGCGAAAAATCAAGCGATTGACTATTACCGCAAAAGTTCAAAGAGCGTCAAATTAGATATTACAGACTATGAAGAACTCATTCATGATCCTGAGGAAACTCCTGATGAAAAAGATCAGTTCAACCGGATGATCGAAATATTGAATGATGATGAGCGCACGATTGTTTTACTTAAGGTTGTTGATGGCTTGAAGCATCAGCAAATCGCTAAAATTATTAAAAAGCCATTAGGCACCGTGCTTTGGATTTATCAAAGAGCAATTAAAAAATTGGAAGGATTGGAGGATCATGATGAAAAAAGATAGAATATTCAAAATATTGCAAGAAAACATAGAAAGTCATGTTCCAAAGACCGCCATGAAGCCGAATTGGAACTACTTATCTCAAGAAATTATTGAAGTAAAGAAAGAAAAATCAAGTTTTTTCAGAATAACACCAGCATTTCGTATTGTCTTTTCAATGGCAATCGTGATTGCATTAACCATTTATGGCTTTGGCTTATTGAATGGCGGAGTCACTCCGACACCACCCACGAGCTATACATTTGCAACCGATTCTGAAATCTTGACAGTATCAGCAGTTTCTACAGCAAGTCTCGTCTCAAGAAATGCTGAACAGCTTGATTCAGTCAACCAGGCAGTCGGCATGGTTATCAACTTATCACAAAAAACTGTTCAAAGCATTGAACCCTATTTAGAAATGATTGAAACCATTGCAAGTCAAAATCAAGATATTTTGGTAACGACTCTCGTATCAGATCGAGCAGAATATGCATCAAAGGCCTCCATCAAGTCATTTGACCTATTGGGCAATCAGGTGATTTACACGATGTATTACAATACGTTGTCCTATGAAACTGATGAAGATGAACAAACCTTTGAAATCGAAGGCGTATTCATTATCAAGCTTGTCGAATATGATTTTGTTGGAAAAAAAGAAGTGGATGATGACGGTGAAAAACTATCGTTTAGATCTTCAACAGATGCCAATAACTATGTAGAATCTGTTTATAAGATTGAAAATGATGAAAGCAAGTATACCATCAAGGTCGTTGAAAACGGCATTATCGTTTCAGAAAACAAGATCAAGATTGAAATTGAAGGAACAGAAAAGAAAATCAAGTTCGAATATTCTGATGGAGAAAATTCAGGAGAATATGAGTTTGAGTATCGTTTCGAAAATGAAAAAAACATTTTAAAAATCGAATATCAAACAGAAATTGATGGAACAGAAGAATCCGGAGAAATGACAGTTGAAGTCATTGTTGATCCAATCAGCGGACTCACAAGCTATCAAATCATCGTTAA
>DOYO01000126.1:3720-6879 GCA_003518475.1 Acholeplasmataceae bacterium | reverse complement strand
TTTTTAGTTTCTATTTTAATATTTTTTTCGGTTTTATAACTAAAAATAAATTCATCGTCATCTACATTAATATCGATATTTTTAGTGAAATTAAGATTGACTTTAGAGTTGTGTTTCACTTTACTATCTCCAGATTCTAAAATGAAAAGATTATTTATTTCAATTTCATCATGAATCTGGTCCATATCGTCAGATGCACTCAAATATAAATTTGAGAACATCACAGCTAAAACTAACGCAAATACTAATATAAATATCTTTTTAAATCTAAACATAATTACTCCCCCCTTTTTTTAGTTAAATTCTCTATCAGAGAAAATAATACTATTTCCATCTATTTTAAAATACAGCCAAGATGCTTCATATAATAGCAGTTCACTACCTACCGTTTCATCATCAATACCATTTACTGACCACACTTTTTCTTCGATTCTTATAAATATATTGCCTGTTTCATTTGTCAATTGAGAAAAATCGATATCAAGTTCAAACTCTTGATTAAATTTTATAGTTTTAGATAAGAATGATCCAACTTCACATTTATTTTCATCAACAAGAAAATCCAAACCTTCAAATGGGAGTTCATACAATAATTGGGAGTCAGTCAAAAGTTTGGGATTTACCATTTCATCTGTTAAGAATACTCCAATTTTATGACCCAAAATATGGCTTGTATCCAATGAATCATAAATGTCATGACCATAACTAAAAGTAACTGTAATTGGGTTTCGTACATCGTATTCTGTGTTTTCGAGTTTAAGAGCTACATAACCTAAGGTTTCTCTTTCACTAGAAATTAAACCTGATGAATAACCTGCGCTTATATTCTTACTACTGCATCCAAAAAGTGTGATACTTAAAAGTAATGCAAGAATAATAAATAATTTTTTCATTTTCGTCTCCATTTCTAATTATAAATAGTTGCTTTTAGAATTATGATTTATTCAAATATTATTTAGTTGTACTCACAGATTTCAATTTCATAAAATTCTCTTTGCTGGTATCTTTGATTTTCTTTAATTCTGTGAATGAATAGTGATTTAGAGGATTGTCAAGAGCTTCCTTTAATTCTTTATCTTCTGAAAAACGATTCATTTTTTCAATACAACCATTCATTATAGCTCGATAAATACATTCATTCTGTGAAGATATTATATACTTAAACTTGATAGCTAATTTAAACAAGTGCCTTTTTAAATCGCACATAACTGAATCCATTTCATCAATTTTTCCATGTGCGTAATAAGATGTGATCATACATTCCCCACCACAAACAAATTTAGCTATGCACTGATCACATTTACTTCTATCTGACAATACTTTCCAAACACCTTGTTGCTTCTGAATATCAATACCTGTTTCTAAACTCCCAATCTCTAGTTCTTTGATATCAATTGCTGCAGGACATGTGTAAATCTTTCTATCAGCTGCCAACGAGTATCTGCCTAGTCCCGCATCACATCTCGTTTGAATTTTTTGATTTAAGATGATTCTTAAGATAAATTTCCCTAAATAATCATCACCATTAAGCAAAGCTGAAATGTATGATAAATCCCCACCTAATGTTTTCTTAACTAAAAATGAACATAATTTTGAATATTGTTCTTTAATCTCTTTGATATTGTCTTCACATATTCCCCCATTCCCATTTAAGCTTCTAACAGGTTTGACACTTATTGCTGGAAAGTATTTGTTTAGATACTTCATCGTTTGAACTAAATCTTTATTTGAATCAGTTAAAGTTACTGCAGCACCTAGTAATGTTCTATCTTTTATGTTTTTAATATTTTTTAGTATAGTTCTGTGAGTCCCTAAACCGTTGTAGTAAATTCGACTTGAATCATGTGCTTTCTTGATTCCATCGATGCTAACACCAAATAGTATCCCCGCCTTTCTAAGTCTATCAACTGCATCTGAAGTTAAGAGTGTGCCATTAGTAACGAGCATTGGTAATACTTCTTTTCTAATTTCATCACTTTTCTGTTTACAATAATCACCTATATCACAAATTAAATCTAAATCTAGTAGAGGTTCACCAGAACCTGTTGGATCAACGATATATTTTTCTGCATTAGGATGAAGTTTAATGATATCATCTACAAACCTTTTCGCAACTACAATATTCATTTGAGTTTTATCACGCATTTTTTTAAAGCAGTATGTACACGCCATATTGCATTGTGAAGATGTGTGCAGACTAATGTATACAACCTTAAAGAAATTCGGATCATATATTCTCAATTCCCGAATATTATCCAACATGTGATTTTCCTTCAGAATATCAAGACTTGAAACGAGTAATTTTTGATATTGATTTTGATCTATAAGTATTTGATTACCATTAATCACGCTGACTAGAATTTTTTTATCATTAAAATCGATGGTTTCGTATATCATAAAGAAAGACCCCCAAATCCCAAATGTCATGATTTCTGATGAAATAAACTTTGCATACAGTAACTTATATTCACATTTTATCATTTAAAAATATATAGAAACAGGGCGTATATGTCCTATTACACACATTATTAGTTTATTTATTTCAATATTTTAATAATATCTTGCTAATATATAATAAAATGCAAAATCGCAATAGGCAAATTGGAAGCTTTAAGTTGTTTTATTTAGTAGTGAGTTTGCGATTTAATGAATCAAAAATTAATATTATCTAATTTTTTTGAAGCAAAATATGTTGCGTAAGACAACCATTCGTACAAAAAAGGCCATTTTTAACCAAAAAATGTGTTCCCACAATGGGATAAATTTGCAAACATAGACAAAAAAAGCCATCGGATACCTATGAAGGTCATCTGATGGCTAATTTTTATTCATTGGGGTTAAAAATGTAGTGCTGAAGTATGAGTCAAGTATATAATAAGTGCTATTTTAGAAAAAGCAACGTGATAGACAATACATGAGTGGACTACATCTAATTGCTCGAAAATATGTCGGTTCGTGTACGTCGGAAACAAATTTTTTATTCCTTAACAAGATTTAACAACTGTACATTTTTGTAGATAACTTCTTTACCTAATTGTTCAGAAACAATGAAACCTTCGTTTTCTAGAAGTTTTAAGTACTTAGTAGCGGTTGCTCTTGAAATTTTTAAATCTTCTCTAAAAAACTCGTTTTTTGTATACATATGTGAAAACAAGTGCA
>DOYO01000126.1:3182-3550 GCA_003518475.1 Acholeplasmataceae bacterium | reverse complement strand
GGATGAATACTTTCAAACTGAAAGTGGATAAGAGCCATTTGAATGAGCGGATCATAATCCTCATTTTGGTTGATAAACAATTCGAGATTATGCATGAGATCACGAATCTCTGTTTCATTTTGTGGAGGTGTGTGAACAACTTCATTCGTTCTATCGTTAATGATAACCGTTCCTGGAAGTTTTCTAATACCGCCTTTGTTAGGTTCAATAACATTTTGAATCTCCACAAGCATGTTTGTGCTCATAAAGCCTTTTTGTCGCATTATCATCAACCCATGATCTATAGCAAGCTTGTAATTGATAACTTCCTTTGGTTTTCCTCCTGTAGATGCCTTTGAGACTATCACTTTAAATATCTCATCATAGGT
>DOYO01000126.1:2973-3133 GCA_003518475.1 Acholeplasmataceae bacterium | reverse complement strand
GACTAATATATTTGTTTTTTTATCCTCGTATTCATCTTATCACATATACTTAGTCACGTCAAGCTATCGAGGATATTTTTTATTATATTTTAGTCACGTAATTTCCATATCAATCCAGTTTTGGACGAAATGATTTTTAAACAGATGGTTCTAATCGTTC
>DOYO01000126.1:0-2905 GCA_003518475.1 Acholeplasmataceae bacterium | reverse complement strand
ATTTTTTCAGCATAAACTGTTTCATCGTTATCGAGAATCAAACATGAGAATTCATCTCCGCCAATTCTGTAACATGAACCGATGTCTCCAAAGACCGAATTGATTAACTCATATCCTTTTTTAATGACGCGATCACCCTCAAGATGTCCATAGACGTCATTGACTTTCTTTAAATCATCAAAGTCAAAATAAACCAATCTCAACTTATTCCTGAGTTCAGGATCATTAAAGAATATTTCAATGTCATTTTCAAATTTGAGTCTGTTTTTTCCACCTGTCATCCAATCATGATAGGCAAGGCGTTCATAGAATTCCTTTTCATAACTTAATTTCATTCTTTTAAATAGATATCTAATATAGTTCACAAGCATAATCAACATGAATAAGCCGACTCCGGTCAATGCGAATATGGATGTATACTCGAAATTGCCTAGAAGGAAATTAAAAATTTCCATCAATAAGAAAACGAGCATCATGCCTAAATATTTGGTAACCCTGACTGCTTCTTGATTCTTGAAGCGATTGATTTCAATGATTAATGTTGTGAGAATCATCACAGTTCCAGCAATNNACAGTGACAACATGGTTCATCAAGTAATAGAGGAGAGGAATGGGGAACAATGCTAAGGATAGATAAGCTAATGATCCTAAAATGAATTCATTTCCTGTAAACCATTGAAGCATTCTGGATTCAGCGATAATCCAGAAAGAGAGGATGGTTGAAAATAATCCAATATAGGTATATCTGATTCCTTCACCCTTCTTAATGAACAAGCTCGCGAACATCATGATCAACCCTGCGATTAAAACAAATATTCCGACAAACAATCGATATCCGTAGGTATCGAACAAGTGCGTATATAATGAAGCATAAGATCCGTAATGAACATCATTGACTGTACCAGACATCGCCTTATATGGCGAGCTGAGCGTCATGGAAATTTCCATTTCCCCAATGTGCGCAGGCAGCTCGATAAAATGCCACATGCTCGCATAAGGCGGTAAAGTCGATTCTGCTTGATAAGTTTTTTCATAGATGATTGATCCATCAACTTCAACCTTAATATTTTGAAGTGATGTTCTGAGCATCATGACGTTGATGTCATGAAAATCTTCTGTCAGCGTATTTTTGATGGTGTAAGATTCGCCAGCAGGAATATCCAGCATGGTAGGGAGTGTATCCAATGGAATCTCGGTATCACCTTGAACAAGGACCCAACCATCATTAAATGTCGAGGGGGGAACAATTCTGATTCTTGATTCCCCAGCGCTAAAAACGATTGACAGGATACCCGCAATCAATAAGAAGATTGATAAAATGATATAAGGACGATAGGTGTTCAATTTTCCCATGATTTCTCCTTTAATTCCTTCTTTAATATATATTAACATGAAATTTAAAAAAATGATAATCAAGCAACTCTAAAGTCTTTATTCGATTTAATTGTCAAGAATCTGTTGGATTCACGTTATTAATCCGGATAATTTCCAATTACGGGTTTATTAAATATTCTTTGAGTGTTATAATGTGATTAATATCAATCGTTTTAATCAGGGGAGAAACAATGAAACTATACAAAATCTTTTTAATTTTAATGCTTCTATTCACACTCTTCGGATGTGAAGAAGATCCAATTATTGATCCAATTATTCCAACAGATCCAAGCGAAATCATCCCTACAATAGAATATAACCGCGCGTTGACCATTGTTGACCGTGCTGTTGATTATGCATTTGCTGCTGAAACGCTCAATGTCTATGATAACTCAGCAGATGAAGACATTTTATACGTCAATATTGAAGAGTTTTTAAGCATGATTCACGAGGGTGTTGCGGATTTGATTATTCATAGAACCAGCATCCTATCGGTATCCATCAGAATCATGATGGATGAAACTCACGCCTACTATTTGACACTCGATTTTGATGCTTCAGAAAATACACTTCATTATTCCGATTTTAATTTCAATCAAGCTTTATATGTTGAGGGCGAATCAAGTTATGAGACCGATTTAAAAGTTGTCAATGGCATTTATACAGAAGGTCAAGTGGAAAAGTTGATTGATCTGGATAACTACAGCATGGATATCATTCAAGAAAACAATAAGTATTACATTCCGTTATATCTTGCCAATCTTCTCTTGACGAGTGATGCTTTGAATGTCTACCAAGTCCATGACACTTTATACATTGTCGATGACTTCGCTGCTTTTTTAGATATGCCTTTATCGATACCGCTTGATGATGCAGTCAATGAACAAAATCTTATCGAGTCCACATTCAACTACACAGCATTGTTTATGGATCACTTTTATGGACTGAAAGACTTTTATAATGTGGATTCCTATCTTCAAGAATTGAGTGATTTAAATATGGATGAAGCGACCTCTATTGAAGGCTTTGATACCTTACTTCAAACTTACATCTATACGCTAGATGACTTTCATACATCCATCATTGATTATGGATTGAATGGAGAACAAGTTGAAATGGTTCTCCCTTCAGAAAAATTCTTTGAATTCATCACGGATCTTTTTCTGAGTGGAAGTTTCGAACGAACAGAGGATTTCCGACTGATTGAATATCCAGATTATTACATCCTTGAACTCAACGCATTCACATTAGAAACTCAAGATCTGCTAAAACAAAACCTCGTTGACCTCAATCCAGAAAAAGATATCTACATCGATTTGACCTGTAATACCGGAGGAAGCCTGATTGCTGCTTTAGAACTTGTTTCCTATATGACGAATGACACCATCATCTTAGATTATTCAAACCCATCAACAGGTGAGCATTACACCGAACACTATAAAGTTTTTGAAGATAGAGCACTTGATAATACCTTCTACGTTTTAACATCCGGTGCGACATTCAGTGCAGCAAATCTCTTCGTCTCGATTGT
>DOYO01000021.1 GCA_003518475.1 Acholeplasmataceae bacterium | reverse complement strand
ACAAGCTGGGAACCGCCATCGGTTTCATCTTGAGATAAGTCATAAAGACGCTCACCCTCACGGCGGATGCTATCCCTGGTTGCCTCATATAAAATGTTTGCGAAATCATTGATGTAATAGGCGTTTGTAGGTCTGGGGTATTCATCCTTCTGACATGCGGATAAGACGAAAAGAAGTAAAACGAACAGTATGAGATTGAAGAGTTTCTTTTTCTTAATCAAATTCAATGACAGGGACTTCATCTGCGCCATCATTCATCTTCCAGTAAGCTAGATTCTTTTCGAATCCGAACATGCTGGCATAAAGCACACGTGGGAATCTTCTGACTGCTGCATTATAGACTTCAACTGCTTCATTGAAATCTCTACGTGCGACTGCAAGTGCGGATTCCATAGAAGAAATTTCATCAATCAGTTGATAATAACCTGCATTCGCAGTAATGAGAGGATTGTCTTCAACGACAACAAGCAATTCAGCAAAAGAGAGTGCGGTTAGCGCATCCGCTTCAATCATCGCATCCATATCTCCATCGGCAACCGCTTGAGCATACGCTGTGCGTGCATCTGTGATCATTGTATAAATAGATTCAGCATGTTCCTGAAGTCCCGTGACAGCTCCAAGAATTTGACCGATCTTATCATGTCTTTCCTGTAATCTGACTTCAATTTGAGCATATTTGCTATTGATGTCTTCATCAAGATTGACTAAACCGTTATAACCGCCAATCATGCTCAATGCAACCAGAAGAAATGCTAAACCAATAAAGATTGAAACAATCAGAACTAAAGATTTTCTTTCCATCGAATACCTCCATCAATGTGATGATTTGACATACTAATCAAATTATAACTCTTTTTATTTTACATTTCAAAGTATGGAAACAAATTTCTTTCAATTTGATTAAGTTTGTCTGTTTTTAGAGTCAAATGATAAAGAAATGCGCGTTATTAAACGCGCATTGTAGGTTTTACTGATATTTGGGTTCACTATTCTTCAAGATACAGAATCTCTTGATCCAACTCTTTAATCGAGATGAGTTGATGGATCAGATCATCTAGGATTTTTGGATCGGAATCCTTTAAGACAATGCGGTAGGTGACATGCAGTAAAAAGAGTTTATCCTTGATGACAGCTTTTTGTTCAAGAAAATGATCAATCTTATCAATCAAGGGATAATCAAAACTGATTTCGAAGGAAGGAACAGTTTTTTTGATATAGAACCGTGCGGATTTCATTGCATCCGCACATGCCTTTGTGTATGCTCTGACTAAACCTCCGCTTCCAAGCTTGATTCCACCGAAATAACGCACAACAACGCATAAGATGTTCGTTACTTCATGATGTTTTAATACTTCTAAAATNNGTTTCACCAAAGAACGATGCACTGCAGTAATGATTGGCCTTTGGATAATCTTTTTTGGATTGTTCAATGTAAAAAGCGATATCCTCCTCCGTTTGGAGGGGATAAAGGATTGAAATAAAGATGGATTTACTAATTTCTAACTGATGGATTGTTTTTTCCTTGAGATAGCGCACGTTCATCACCAGTTCAAGTATAACATGATTTTATTGGATTTTTGAATACGTCAGCATGACTAAGTCTTTAAAGTAATCTGTACGTTCATACTTCAGGGATAGCATGTTCGTTTGGTCATGGAATAATTTGATACCACGACCTAACAGTTTGGGGATGATGGTGATCCGGTATTCATCAATCAAGTTCTTTTCAATGAAGGGTTGAATTAGTCTCCCCCCTCCGACAAGCCAGATATCTTTACCAGACATATTTTTTAATTTAGAAATGAATGGTTCAATGCGTTCAGAAGTGAATTTAATATTTTCTTTATCTTTCTCATCCTTAGACGTGAATACATAAGTCATATGATCGAGATACGCCCATGAATCACTCATTTGATTCACGACATCATACGTCTTTCTACCCATCAAAAGCGTATCCACCTCGAGCATCAAGTTGTTGATGCTCGTTTGAACCTCCGAATACTCATTATACGGATCCAAAAATGATAAACCGTCATTTGAATCCGCAATGAATCCATCTAAAGTCATCGCGATGTATAAAATAATTTTTCTTTCCATTTTACCACCTCAAAACCATCATAACAGGACTTTGATAATTCTTCAATTAAAGAAACTCATGCGTAGAAATAAGATAATTTTTGGTATAATAGAACACGGTGAGTTAAATGAGTACACTTAAAGGTGCAAAAAAAGTTTTATATGATTTAAGAAAAAAAGGATACGAAGGATATATTGTCGGTGGTGCCGTCAGGGACCATCTTTTAAGACAGCCTTTGACGGATGTTGATATTACCACGAACGCGAAGCCGATCCAAGTCTCTAAAATGTTTATCACAAAGCCAACCGGCTTGAAATATGGTACCGTGACTGTCTTGATGGGTGAAGAAACCTTTGAAGTGACGACATACCGCATTGATGGAGAATATACAGACGGCAGACATCCGGATCTCGTCGCTTTTTCTGATAA
>DOYO01000099.1 GCA_003518475.1 Acholeplasmataceae bacterium | reverse complement strand
AATCCTAACGGCGTATAAAGCTTCTGGTTCGCTTTTAAGAGATGCATCAGGTCAAATAGCCTATCCACCATATCAAGCAGTCTAAGGCGATATTCCGGGTATAATTCAGCCATTTCCTTCAGTCTCGTCTGTTCGAATGACTGATTGTAAACCATGATGGATCCTCCATCCGGTTTGATGATTTCAAGCATGTGTTCAATCAAGTCTTTTCTTAAGTCTACATGCTTGGTTGCGATATAACTATAGTTGTCTTCATCCTTGTCACAGATGCCAGGAGCATGCTCGATATGAATGGAGAACTGGAATAAAGACTGGCTGTATGGCTTTTCACCCTTGAATCTCGGTAGAGGGCAAGGGAATGTTTCAAAGTCCAAATGATAAATCGGATACTTCAGGATAGAGATTCCAGCTCTTATTTTTTGAGGATGGAAATAAGGAACCTCAGAATCCATGACCTGGCGCTGGATGATATTGTTTTCGCGCTCTAACCAAGATTTTGGTATGTCAAAAGCACTTAAATAACCTTCATTGATGAGGTCGAAACGTTCATGCTTCTCATTTTTTTCATCCTTGAATCCATTATGGGATCCGATGTAGGTGAATATGCTGTTTTTAACAGGAATATCCTTGAAACAGATTGGATAAAACTTGCACTGCCTAGTATCTTTTCTTTGGCAATGAATCCCTAAAGCGACAGGATTCGCATTCATTGTATTCAATCTTTCAATCACGGTTTCAATATCTTGTTCGATGGTTGGCACCATCGATTTTGTGAGAGTTGAAACATCAATCAGCGTGACCAAATCATCACCATAGATCGGTTCATTCTTCTCATTATAAAGCCCTTCGTGGATGTACTCGCTGTTTAACACGACAAGATAGTATTTAACCTTCTTTGACGTCTTTAAAGCCTTCTCCGTAACAAAGCGCTGATAGGAAATATCATAGACATAACGGCCGCCCTTGGAGAGTCTGTTTCTGAGTGATTGGACCTTTTCCTGATACTTCTCATTGATCGGTCCTTTTAAGTCTTCTTGAAGCATCAAGATACCTTCAGGAGAGTAGTCGAAAACAGGAGTTTTCTCCTTCTCGTCATTTTTATATTCCATATCTAAAAACTTTTTGGAAGTTGTAGCTTTCACTTCAAAAACACGGATGGTATCTTCATCTTCCTGGAAGCCATCTAGGAAGCAGTAAAAACGAAATCCTTCATATTCATATTCGAATCTTTTTTGTTTATAAGTATCCAAGCTATAGATGACATTCCCGTGGAATCTTCTTTGAATCGCCTCACCGGCGAGGATTTCTATCTGGCTGTAATAAGGCATCATGGTTTCCATTTGTTCATCTTTTTTAATCAGGAGGTCTTCTCCCTCCTCATCAACCATGTCATCTAAAATGAAGCCGATCTTTTCTTTATTCTCCAACCCGATCAAATCTTCTAGTTCTGGATCATCGGTAAAGGAAACAATCGCCTTGTTTTTCTCGCGGTAGATCTCATCCAGGGCTGGATGTCTGTTGCATCTGATGTAGTTGATAAAGCGTGTTTTTGAAATTTTCATGTTTATTCTCCACGTTCATTATAACACGATAAAAGAGTGAAAATCGATAACATTCAGGTGAACAGCTTTTGAAAATCGTATGCACTGAATATTTTTTAATTACAGGGTATAATACTTATCGTAAAAGAATATAGATTCTTAGAGGTGCATCCATGAAAAAACTATTCAAAGAAATAGTTCAAGAATTAGTTTTAGTTTTTAAAGGTAAGACGCTGGATACTTTATTGCCGCCTCTGGTTTTTATATTGACACTCAATTTGTTTACGCTCAATATCGCAATCATCGTTTCAGTTGCGCTTTCTGTTCTTTTATGGATTTTTAGAATAATCAAGCAAGATAATCAGAAATACGCAATTTTTGGACTATTCGCGGTCATCATCGCATCACTTTTTGCATATTTGAACAACAATCCGAGCACTTATTTTTTACCTGATATTTTGGGTAGCGGATTGATTTTACTTATAACTGTTTATTCATTGATTGTGAATAAGCCGCTTGCTGCCTATGTCAGCCATTTCACAAGAGGTTGGCCGCTTGCATGGTTTTGGAGAAAAGATGTTTTGCCAGCTTACCGAGAAGTGACGTGGTTCTGGCTTTTCTATTTCGTCATGAGGACACTTGTTGAAACCATTCTATTTTTAAATGATTCTATTGAACAGCTTGTTTGGTTTAACACCATCATTGGATTCCCGCTATTGATTGCAATTCTGACGATAAGTTATCTATATGGCATGTGGAGACTGCATCAATTAAAAGGTCCTGGAGTTGATGAGTTTATTGAAGGAAAAGAGGCTCCATTTAAGGGGCAAACAAGAGGTTTTTGAATTATAATGAATTAGAATGAATTGCAGAGAGTTAGCCTTAAATAAGATAAAGAAGAATCCGTTTGACGGATTCTTTTTTATAACATTGGGTTCAATGTGGAAATTTCCTTTTTTTGACGCATGATCACCCATTTATTCATCGGGAATTGAATGAGGAATGATAATGTCATATTCGCATTTTTCAAAATGAAGTCAGCCCAGTTTGGTCCAGTTATTCCAGATAGCCACTCTCTTAATAGCTGCGGTATCCATAGTTGCAAGAAAAATAGGGATAAGACCATGATTCCATACATGATGCCACTGAATAAGGGGTTGTTATTCGCTGAGAAGGTTACTTTTCTATGAATGAAGAAATTAAAGGTTTGTGAGATGACAAACGATATCATATAAGCGAGAAAAGCGCACAACCCGCCAGCGAGTACACTATAGTTGAAAACCCAAAAATGAAACGGGATTGATTTTAAGGAAATCAAAAGTGCGTAATTCAAAAGCGAGAACGTTCCAAGTTCAATCACGGTCGTGATTAAACTTAAGAGTGTAAACGTGATGAATTGCCACAATGTTTTGTTTTTGTGTTTTAATTGTATGGACTTTTCAGAAAGCTTATTCATACATACCTCGATATTCAGTAATAATTCTATTAAAGTGTTTTAAAATGAATCATTTTTTCATATACTTAATTCTTTTCACATCTATCGACAAGTAGGAATACATGAATCATACCAATCGATTACTTTAATTCTATACCATGACGATGAAAATTCAAAGGTAGTTGGTGTTAAGTGTTTCATATTTTGAAATTATGCAAAAAATATCGCTCTTTGGAGAACGATATTTTTTTAATCCTTTTCTCAATCAAGAAACTTTGGTTTTCTTTATTTTCGGTTGATATGTTACTTTTGTCCCCAGGGTTATGAATAAAGCAAGAAATGGCATCACACCAACAAAAGCAATAAACCTAATGTTTAATGGGATTAAAATACTTTCTGTTTGTCGAGAATATCCCTGAAGCAAGCTAATCTCTCCATTACCTATCGCGATATGTTGATTTGTATTTTCCCGCCAATATATATAGTAAGTATTTCCTGGTCTCCAACTTGATGTATAGAATATGGTTTGTGTCAC
>DOYO01000016.1 GCA_003518475.1 Acholeplasmataceae bacterium | reverse complement strand
ATCAGAAGAGAATTCCGAAAAGTTAGACAGGAATCATTTATGAATCCTGAAAACATGCGTCGTTTCATGCATCCAAGAACAGATTATGAAGTAAAATTATTCACAGATAAAAACAAGATGGTTGAGTATGTCAATCAGCTGACAGGCATTGAAAATGTTGAAATTTTCAAAATTGAAGATCAGTTGTATAAGGTTCTAGTTTCGAGAAGACATCAAGAAAAAGAATGCTGCAAAGAGCATTCAGAAAAGTAAATTAAATCTATTCCACCTACAGGGAGCGTACAACCGCTCTCTTTTTTATTGACAATTTGAAATACAAGGCCTATAATATAAATGTGACAACCTTGTCATATGGAGCGTAGAATGCCTAATCAAACATTTTTCAACCTACCAACTGAAAAACATGACCGCATCATGGATGCCATCATCAAAGAACTCGGCATCCATACCTATGAGCATGTGAATCTCTCTAATATTGTCCGCGATTCAGGGATTCCAAGAGGAAGTTTCTATCAATATTTCAAAGATAAGGATGACCTTTATCAATACTTCATGTCCCATATTGCGAATAAGAAGATGGAACATTGGGGTGCATTATATTCAAACGAACTTAGTATTCCATTCTTAGACAGATATTATCAAATATGTTTAAAAGGATTCACTTTTGCAAAAAAATATCCTGAACTGATGAAGGCAGGTCAGAAAATCATGGATTCTGATTATTTCAAGAATAGTGAACTGACTAAATATGCTCTAAAGACTGCAAACTTAATCTTTTCATCCTTCATCATCAAGGATCAAGAATTGGGATTGATTAGAAAGGATGCCAATCCATCCATGATTGCCGCACTCCTTCTCGATTTCATGAACCGGATCACCTTAGAGGAATACATGAATACAAACGTAGATTTACCGAGCATTGAAGAAAAAATAGGTCAGTTGATCGAGATATTCAAGAAAGGAATCGAATAATATGTTTAAAGTTGAGAATTTGAGATTTACATATCCAAAAAACAGTACAGAAACCATTCAGGGAATTTCATTTGAGATTGCAAAGGGCGAGATTTTTGGCTTCCTTGGACCAAGTGGAGCAGGAAAAAGCACCACGCAAAAAATACTGATCAAACTTCTAGACAAGTATCAAGGCTTGATTAGCTATAATGGCAAGAATATCGCTGAGTTAGACCATTCATTCTTTGAAGAGATTGGCGTCAGCTTTGAAATGCCAATTCATTTCTCGAAGATGACAGCAATGGAAAACATCAACTTCTTTTTAAAGCTATACAAGAAGAATGCCGATGTTGAGCAGTTGATGAAGCGTGTCGGCCTTTGGGAAGATCGCGATAAAATGGTTGGTGAGTATTCGAAAGGCATGAAAATCAGGTTGAATTTTGTGCGTGCGATGCTAAACAGTCCTGAAATGCTATTTTTAGACGAGCCAACAAACGGACTTGATCCATCGAACGCCATGGTGTTAAAAGATATGATCCGCGAGTTCAAAAAGGGTGGAGGCACCGTCTTTTTAACAAGTCACATCATGACAGATGTCGATCAGCTCTGCGACAGAGTCGCTTTTGTGGTTGAAGGTAAAATCATTGAAATCGATAGTCCTAGAAATTTGAAGATCAAATATGGAAAGCGGACCATGAAGCTTGAATATAAAGAAAATGGAAAGACAGTTACTGAAGAGTTCTCGATGGAAGATATCGGTCGTAATGAAAAATTCATTTCGCTTCTGCAAACCAAAGAGATAGAAACACTCCATAGCGGTGAAACAACACTCGAAGATATTTTCATCCATGTAACTGGTGTAGGTCTTAATCATGAAGAATAGACTTCTGATTTTAACGAAGGGCGAACTTCAAAGACTCACAAAATACAATGTGACAACCATCAGTTTCGTCGTGGCTGTTGTTTGGTTCCTACTTCTATTCTTCATTGATGACATCGATATCTTCAGTTCCATGCTACCATTCATCGTTATTGTGGATGCCACAATGCTCGCAGTTATCTTTATTGGTGCGATCATGTTCTTTGAGAAGACCGAATCAACCATTTCAACCATGCTGGTCACTCCTGTTAAAAACAGTGATTTAATTCTATCTAAAGCAATCTCAAACACCATTCATACTACAATGTCAACATTGCTTATTATCATTGTTTTCTACTTTGTTAAAGATATCGAGGTTGTCTGGTACATCGTCATACCTGCACTTGTAATCTCTGTTTTCTTTCATAGTTTATTGGGGTTTGTGTTCTCTTTTCATACCAAGGATTTCACATCACTCCTTGTCTGGGTCATGCTCTACTCCTTTGTATTCATCATTCCGACAGCACTTCATTTCTTCAATATTTTCTTCAAAGGAGATATTTGGAAATACATCCTCTTAATCACGCCATCACAAGCTGCGCTTAAATTGATTGAAGCAGGATTTGGTGCAGAAATAGGAATTGAATTCTTCATCAGCCTTATTGTTTTAGTTGCTGGCAGCATCCTTGGATATTATTACTATGTCCTTCCTAAGTTCAAGGAATATGCAGTCAAGCAGAGCGGGGTGTAAGATATGTTTAAACGTGTAGTTATTCATGAGTTGAAAAACATACAAAGGGATATCATGTATAAATTCTTTATGATATTTCCAATCATTATTGCAGTCGTCGCATATTTCTTAGTCCCCTATTTGAAGGAAAACAGCGGAGAACTCGCAGCTAACATCGTCACCCTGATGTTCATCATTGTCAACGGATTTATGTTTGGTGCGATTACCGGGTTNNTTTGGAATGATTGCTACGCTCTTGCTTATTTTAGTCACTGGATTCCTTAAGGATATAAGCTTTCTCAACCTCTTGATGATCTTGTTATTATCACCGATGCAAGGACCGATCATCGCCTTATTCATCAATAGCTTTGCTAAGAACAAAGTGGAGGGATTTGTCTTCATGAAGCTGTCGGGCATGCTTCTCATGATTCCTGTAGCATCCATCTTTTTAACCAATTGGACAGAAATATTCTTAGGTATCATCCCAGGATTTTGGACAGCACGCATCGTTTCCATGCACCTGATTCCAGGTGATTATTTACTCGGATCAACGCTAGCATATTTCAGCATTGGTGTCATTGTTCATTTTTTAATCGGTTATCTGTTCTTTAGACTCTATCAAAAAAGAGTGAATATATAGGAGGATTTAATCATGCAAATTTTGGGAATTATCCTGATTGTTTATGGAGTATTCATGCTTGCTGGCTTCTTACTTCAATTTCCGTTCTTCTACAACAATCCCAAATCGAGATTGTTCATCAAGAAGATGGGAAGAAAGGGCTTCAACACGTTAATCATCATCTTTGGTATTGTTGCTTTAGTTGCCGGTATCTTGATTCTCAACACGCTTTAAAAATAAAGTTCCAATTCGAGTTTAGAATTGGAACTTTTTTTATACCAATTGAGTGGTCTCAACTGGAATCTTGCATTGTGCTTTATTTTGATACATCCTAGAATCCGCTAGTTTTAACAAATCATCCAAATCAATCGAGTCAACAGGATATGTTGCAATCCCGCTTGCAAATGTAATTGTTCTTTTTACACCTGAATTTGTAAACGGATTTTCACTTAAATAATCCCTGATTTTTTGAATATATGTTTCTACATGATTTGATTCTTGCAATGGAAAAGCAAAAATAAATTCATCTCCGCCTACTCTTGCAAGTATCGCTGTATTCGGTACGATAAGTCTCACGACATCAACGAAGTATTTCAAGTATTGATCACCTGCTTTATGTCCGAGCAAATCATTTATATATTTCAAACCGTTAAAATCGATTGCACAAATAGAGATGATTTCATTATTCTTTTTAACTTCATTGAAATTTTTGTCTAGAATGTAATCCATGTATCTTCTTGAATACACCTGTGTGAGTGCATCATATCTTGCAGGTTTCAAAGCTTCATCGTATAAATTATGGATTGTCACGGCTATCTCTATTTGTTTAGTCAAGTGCTTAATTAATTTCTTATCGATTTCATTAAATATGGTTTCACTTTCAAAATTATCCAAATTGATACATCCAAAGAGTTCGCCTTCGTATTCGAAGCAGCAAGTCAAGATGCTTTTTGCAAACAATGCATCATTATCCTTCATTTGCACGAATTGATCTTTATCCAACTTAGCTTCATCAAATACTTCAAGATCAGTGATAATCGCCGGTTCAAACATATCTTCCATTGTGGATTGAAACAGATTGTCAAGCTGTAAATGCACTTTAGATAATACCTTCAAGTCATATCCAGATGCTGCTCGAAACTCCATATCAACGCCATTATAAATCAAGATGCTACCAGATTGAGCTTTAGGAATCAATTTGATTGCTTCATCCATAATCAGCTGTAAAACTTCATCAAACTGATTTAATTTTATAATTTCAGTAGCAATATTCATCATGGCTTCGGTAATCTTGTTATTTTGTTGAAGCTCTTGATGAATGCTAGTCAACCTCGTAATATATTCATTCTGATTTTCATTTAGTATTTCCAATTCACTGCTGATTTGAGTATGATGGAGATGAGACTTAAACTGCACATATGAGAAAAAACTAGCATATGAAATGATGATTGTGCCAATTGCAAGATGCGAAAGAAAATCATTGGTGAAACCATGACTAATGAAACCGAAGAACACTAATGTAACAAACGTAAATGAGTATAAACGAATTAATCTGGGAGTAGTTAATATGTGTATGAAGGATATTGAAAGAATCACAAGTAAAAAAGGCGGTATCATGTTCAGTGTATCAGAGTTCAAATAATCAAGTAAAGCACCTAAAATGACAACAATGTATGGGAAAAGATAAACGACACCCAATTGACTACGATTTAATTTGCTTGAGACATTGTATGTATACATGTAAACAAACAAAAGTGGAATCATCATGACTGACATGACCAAGTACGGTATTTCGAAACTTCCTGTCATTACTAAACTAGCAATGAAAATTGTTAATGTTGAAATTGCAATCAAAAAAGATGCAATAATCGCCATTGCTATATTATATTTCATCAGGTCTTGCCGTGAAGAAATATCTTCGATGATTAATTTGAGTTTTTTTGAAATATGGCTGCTTCTTTTCATAATGACCTCACTTTCACAAAGAAATACTTTATTACANNCATTAATAACACTTTCATGAAAATAGGATTTTACCAAGATTTGTCTTTGTCGACGAAGCCATAATCTCTGTCTGGAACCTTAGCATCAAAAATAGTGATGGTGAAATAGCGGGTTCTATTTTTTGTACTGCTGTTGATGTAGTAATACTTGCCTTGATCGTTTGAATCCAAATCATAGGAATTGATGTCCGCCAATAAATCAGTGCCGTTCAATTCTATTGTGTAATCATATTCATAGCCATCAGGATCTAAAACACTCACATTGAAAGAGAAATAACCGCTCTTATTTCGACCGAATCTGAACTTATAGTCTAGATTATCAACCATGTAGAGAAGATTTGTAGAATTGTTATATGAATTGATTTGGGTAAAAGCGGGGAATATGGTAACTAAAGAATCACCAACAGGTAGATTGGTTGACATGTTTCTCACGTTGATGACAATCACTGCACCATTCAAATCAGGTTGAAGTGCGTTTCCAACATAAATGACATCAAAGATGAATGACACGTTATATGTAACGTCCGTAACAGTGATATGGTAATATACCATATTTAAACCGCTTTCTGATGTTACTCTGTAAGTAATGATGATATCATCGTTTTCTGTTTCTTCGCTAGCTGTAAAATCAGCAGCCAAAAGATAGACATTCGGATCTTCAGGTCCAGTNNTATGGAATATACTCATCAATTGGAATATTGGAAACCTGACCATCCACTCTGAAATTGGTAACTCCACCTATATCAGCACCATCATAGTCAATACCTGCGTAATAGATTGTTGGATTATATAAACTGGTCACAATTACACCAGCAGTATCTGACTCATTGATCAATGCATAGTTGGTTTCAGTAGCGAGTTCAGAGAACTGTATGTCGGATAAGTAAGCGTTTTGACCTTGACTCTTTGTAATATAAACCGTACCAAGACTAATGACTGTTTCACCTGTTCGATAGTATCCAATGACAAATTGATAATCTCCAGCATCTGCGCTGCTATCAATGGTGAAAACCAGATATGTATCTGTTACAGAATAGGTGATTCCAGAAACTGATGATGGTGATATGCTGAAATAGGATTCAGGGTTATCACTGACTAAATTGTATATATCTGGTGCGAATAACGGATCAATTCCATAGTTGATTGAGACTGCGGTAGAAAATGCTTCTCTAGTAATGATGACAGGGTGTGTGGAATCCATAACTACCTTGTTATTATTTCGATAGACATCCTTTATGCTGATCGCACGTTCATAAATATTATGGACGTAAGTTGTGGATGCGCCGCTTTCTGCGGTAATGGTATAGGACACATGATAAATTCTAAAACCGTTCGCTTGATAAGTCGTTTCATTAATGACAACATTCGTGATGGTCGAAAAATCTGCAATCCTGATTGAAGTTAAGAACGGCAATGTGTAATAATCCGCGGTTTTTTGATAAACTTTAGCACCAACTATTGGAACTTCAGTGACGGTTGTACTGCTCCAATCGAACTCATATCCGAAATTCACGTAGCTATTGATTGTTGTTCCGCTGGGAACAACGATTCCAGATGAATAGTGCTCGACTTCAAGGATAGTTCTAAGTGTTGAACTTCCTTTGGTGAATGTATAATAATCCCTAGTTTCCTGATATGGCAAAAGCTTGAATCCTAATCGGTAAAGACCCGCCTTTAGGGAGGTATTCACACCGATGGTGAAGCTGAATGGGTGATTGGTGGCTGTCGTGATCAATGTCGATGCTCTTGTATAATCCATATAATCAACCATAATATAAGATGATGTATTCGGATCAAAGTATTCAAGCGTGATGTTGTCTTGATTGTCTGTACCAAGATCAAGGATATTTGTTCCTACTGGAAGTATGAACGCTGGGTCTCTAAAATTAAACGTCAGTGACGAATCTACGGACTCAACTGTAATATTTGATACAATCGTCGTATACACCGAAGTTCCATCAATCTGATAGCTATAAAGGTAAGGCAGTGTTGAACTTGGATTGTAGCTGACGTTCAGTCTAACCTGGTAATCAGTTACATAATTATCATTTAAAAATGAAGTGAAGTTTTGTGAAACCTGGCTATAGGAAGTAAAGTAACCGATGGTAATAATTCCTGTTGTCAGATTGTTTAAATCGAATGTATAACTGAACACTGGGCTTAAGTCAGGTTTATCAAGTGGATCAATTAAAGGATTCGCATAATCTGCTAATAGCAATCTGAAATCACTGACATAAGCAGTTATGTTGCTGCCATATGTCAAACCATAATAATCTTCAATTGTTCTTGCCAGGACAGCATCTTTAGGCAGCATGGCATCAAATATCTCATAATCAACCGTTGATAAACCATTAACGTCAAATTCCATGGTGTTTAAATTCAAGTTGAAAGTAATCACGCCTAAAGGAGCGACCTCTGTTGGATCAACGACTGTTGGATTTAGTAATTTTGTGTTGGAACCATCAATTTCATCTAGGTATAGCGTCGTTTCCGTATCATCTAGCAAAGCGGATTTGTCGCTATACATGGTTTGGAACAATTCCTCATAATTTGAAAGGAGTATTCCATAGGTCGGATCTTCTGAAGGTAATATTCTTGTACCTGCTGAATAATCGGTATCAAAGGCTGGAAGTTCACCATTCTCACCAGGTGCTAACGGCAGTAATTGATCAAACTTCATATTTGCTGGAAGTACTGAACCGAATGTCGATCCTGAAGATGTAGAAAGAACATACATGCCGTTAGGTCTTGCATCAATGAATGTAGGAGATAGGTTTCCATTTTCAGCATAATAAATATATTGCTGCAAAATCGTATCAGTCTGCATTTCAAAAGTTGAACTATAAACATATTCGCCTTGTGGATCACTAGCTTCTTCTGTAATAATTGGAACTGGAATGCTTGTACCGAATAAATAGTAGCCATTCGGGACAGCGGTTGTTGTTGATGTGCCCAATACTTTGGTGGAATCAACATCCCATACCTGATTGTAAAGAGGTAAATCTGTCTCATACTTATACTCATAGATACTACCTACTGCGATCGTCGAACCAGACAACAAACTCCAACCAGATGAATCATGTGTTGGTGCAGCGCTTCTCGATACAATTTCTGTTTGATAATTTTGATATGTGGCATTATCATATCCGTATCTTGTATACTTTCTACCGTATAAACTGACTTCTGTTCTTGATGTTGTTTTAGTATAGGTAGTTCTTAACCACTGCTCTGTGCCTGAATCGTAGGAGTATTCGTATTTCCTTGATTCAATGGTAATATTTCTATTGGTTCTTGTTGCATATAAAGCATTTCCGACAGTACTTGAATTATCATAAAAATAGGTAACACCTGTAAAAACTGTTTGTGTTGTATCAAACTTTTTAGCACTATAATACACTGCATTTTCGAAATCAAAGAACCTTAGCGAACTATAATAGTTTGCGACTTGGTCCAATCTACCGATCAAATCGATGTTTGGATCCATATTGACGATGAAGTTAAATGTAGAATTTGAGTCATTATTGCCATACATCACCAAACCGACACCTCTTTGCAGACGTCCAAAAATACCGCCGATTC